>NZ_JBHTJA010000120.1:0-18368 GCF_042675525.1 Actinomadura sediminis | reverse complement strand
GCCCGGCGGACGGCCCGGCGGCGAGGGCGCCGCGGCCCGCGGCGGGCCGCGCGCCCTCCCCGGCGACGGGGGCGGTCTCGTCGAGCAGCGCGGTCAGGGAGCCCGGCGCGACGCCGAGGACGTCCTCGAGGGACTCGACGACGGCGCGCGAGCGGGGCCGGCTGCGGCCCCGCTGCCAGTAGCTGAGGGTGGCGACGCTGACCGTCAGCCCGCTGCGCTCCAGCCGGTGCCGGACGCGTTCCAGGGTCAGGCCGCTGGCCTGGATGGCCTGCCGCAACGCCCCGGCGAATTCCACGGCCCGGATGCTACCGTTCCGGACCGTTCCCGTCAGGTATCGGGGAGTAATCGGGCAGGGAACAACAAACCGCTAGAACAGGATGGACATGAACGATCCGGTCTCCACGAAGCCCACCCGGCGGTAAGCGGCCCGCGCCCGGACGTTGTAGTCGTTGACGTACAGCGACACCGTCGGCGCGATCGTGCGCAGCGACTCGGCGACCACCGCCGCCATCCCGGACACCGACAGGCCCCGGCCGCGCATATCCGGCGGGACCCACACACCCTGCACCTGGCAGGCGTGCGGCGTCACCGCGCCGATCTCGGCCTTGAACAGGACGCGGCCGTCCTCGATCCGGGCGAACGCGCGCCCGTCCCGGATCAGCTCCGCGACCCGCGACCGGTACAGCACTCCCCCGTCGCCGGCGTTGGGCGAGACCCCGACCTCCTCGGTGAACATCGACACGCACGCCGGGTAAACGATGTCGAACTCGTCCATCCGCACCCGCCGGACGGCCCGGTCGGGCTCGACGTCCGGGAGCGACGACGTCGCCATCACCGGCTGCACCGCCCGCACCGCGCGCGGCGGCCCCCAGTACGGTTCGAGGATCCGCCACAGCGGGGCGACCGCGTCGACCGGCCCGACGATGGACGAGCAGCGCCGCCCCTGCGCCCGCGCCCGCTCGCCGAACGCGCGGACGGCGTCCGGGCAGGCGGCGACCGGGATCAGGTTCGCGCCCGAGTAGCACAGCGACGCGAGCCGCCCGTCGCGCAGGTAGCCCCACATCTGGGCACCGAGCCGCCGCGGGTCGAGCCCGGCGGCGTGCACCCGCGAGCCGACGAACACGTTCGCGACGGGGTCGGCGTCGAGGATCGCCAGCGCGTCGCGCCGGTGCCGGTCGTCCAGCACCCGCACGGGCGCCGAGCCGAGCATGCGCACCGCTACCCGCCCCGGGCCGGGGACGTCCCCCGCACGGCGGCCCTCACCACTGAAAGCACCACGTGACCAAGCCTATGCGGTCCCGGCTCCGATCACCTCAACCGCCTCCCGCCCGGCCGCCCGCCCCGTCGCCGCTCAGGCGGCGGGCTCGCGCGGCTTCCCCGGCCGCTCCCGCTCCGCCGGGGCGGGCGGCGGGCCCGCCGCGCACGTCGCGTCCGGGCCGGGACGGCTCGCGGGGACCTCGCCGCGGGAGAGGTACGCGGCGACGGCCCGGTCGACGCAGGCGTCGCCGGTCAGCGTGACCCCGTGGTTCCCGCCGCCCTCCTGCACCAGCAGCCGGGACGTGGGGAACCGGAGGTGCGTCTCCTCCGCTCCCGGGTACGGGGTCGCGGCGTCCTCGGTCGCCTGGACGAGCAGGATCGGCGGCATCGACTCGCTCCCCCACACGTCCGGGCGCGGCCCGCCGCCCGCCGCCCAGAACGCGCACGGCGCGTTGTACCAGGTGTTGCTCCAGGTCTCGAAGCGGTGTCCCGTCCGGTACAGGCGCTCGGCGTCGGCGCGCCAGCGGGACCAGTCGCGCGGCCACGGCGCGTCCCGGCACTCCACGGCGGTGTAGACGGCGTAGCCGTTGAGGTCGAGCCGGGTCGGCGGCTCCCAGGCGGCGCGGAGCGGGGCGGGGTCGCCGCGGACGACGTAGGCCGACAGGGCGCGCGCGTGGGCGTCCCACGTGTGCTGGGCGTAGCCGTCGGCGAGGAAGAGCCCGTCGAGTTCGGCGGGGCCGATCCGGCCGCCGATCGGGTCCGCCTTCAGTTCGGCGCGCGCCCCGTCGTAGGCGGCGCGGACGTCCGCGGCGGTCTCCCCGAGCCGGTAGGTCGCGTGGTGGCGGGCGACCCAGGCGAAGAAGGCGCCGATACGTTCCTCGAACGCGATGTTCTGGTCGAGGTTGTTGCGGTACCAGGCGCCGCTCGGCCGGGGAATGCTGTCGAGGACCATCCGGTCGACGCGGTGGGGGAACATCGTCGCGTAGACCGCGCCCAGGTAGGCGCCGTAGGAGTAGCCGAAGTAGTCGAGCGTCTCCCGGCCGAGGGCGCGGCGGATCGCGTCGAGGTCGCGGGCCCCGTCGGCGGTGCCCATGTGCGGCAGCATCGCGCCGTGCTCCGCGGCGCAGGAGCGTGCGAAGGCGCGGGCCCGCTCGACCCACGCCCGTTCCTCCGCCGCGTTCGCGGGGACGGGGTCGGGCATCGCGCGCCCCGGGTTCCGGTAGCTCTCGTCGCAGGTCAGGGAGGGCTCGCTGGCCCCGACGCCGCGCGGGTCGAACCCGATCCAGTCGTAGGACGCGGCGACGTCGTCCGGCATCGCGGACGAGAACAGGGCGGGGAGGTCGCGCCCGTGCGCGCCCGGGCCGCCCCGGTTCAGCAGGACGGCGCCCTTGGACTCGGGGGCGGTGTGCGGGGCGCGGCTCAGCGCGAGCGTGATCTGCCTCCCGCCTGGACGGTCGTGGTCGAGCGGGACGCGGAGCTCGGCGCACTGCAGGCGCTTGAGGCGGCCGCCCGCCACGGGGTCGTCGGCCGGGCAGGGCCGCCAGTCGATCCCGGCGGACGGCGCGGCGCGCTCGGCGGACACGGGCGCGACCGACGGGGACGACCCCCCGGTTCCCGCGAGCGCGAGGGCGATCGCGGCGGCGGCCGTCCCGGCGAGCGCCTTCTCGCCGGTCCGGCGGGCCGGGGTGCTGCGGGCTGCGTGGTTCGGCACGTTCGCTTTCTACCGGCCGCGTCCCGGCGGCGCGCCGAACCCGGGATCGCGCGTTTCCGTGCGGAACCGGGAGGTCACGCCCACCCGTGGCCGGGTCGCGGCCGTGCGGCCGCGACCCGGTCACGCGGCGGCTACGGGCGGCCGACCGGAAGGTCCTTGCCCGCGCCGGCACCGGCGGCCTTGAGCTTCATGGCCGTCGGGTCCGGGTCGTTCAGCGCCGGGACGGCGTCGCAGTACGCGTCCGCGCCGCGGCGGCTCTCCGGCAGCGCGCCGGTGTCGAGGTACGCCGCGACCTTGTCGTCGAGGCAGGCGTTGCCGTTGAGGGTGTTGGAGTGGGTCCTGCCGCCGACCTCCAGCACCAGGCGGGACGACGGGAACACCTTGTGCATCGCGTAACCGCCCTCGACCGGGGTCGCCGCGTCCCGCGACGACTGCACCAGCAGGATGCCGGGCAGCTTCCGGTCCCCATCGAGCTTGAACGGGCGCCCGCCCTGGACCGCCCAGAAGTGGATCGGGGCGTTGAACCAGACGTTGGACCAGGTGTTGAAGCGGTAGCCCTGCCGGACGAGCTTCACCGCGTCGTTGTGCCACTTGGACCAGTTGCGCGGCCAGCGGGCGTCCGCCGCCTGCACGGCGTTGTAGACGGCGAACCCGTTGTCGTCACCGCCGTGGCTCAGCCAGCCGAGCAGCCCGGACGGGTCCTCGTCGTTGACCCACGCCGAGAGCGCCGCGCCGAACGGGATGTAGTAGCCGGTGTTGTACCCGGCGCTCAGCACGATGTCGTCCAGCTCGCTGGGGCCGATCTCGCCGCCGATGGGCGACTTCTCGGCGGCGGCCCGCACCTCGTAGTACTTGGCCTCCACCTCGTCGCGGGTGTCGCCGAGGCGGTAGACCGAGTCCCACTTGGCGAGCCACGCGAACCAGGCCCCGATGTTGTGCTCGAACGCCTTGTTCTGCTCGAGCTGCGACTTGTACCAGACGTTCTTCGGGTTGACGTTGCCGTCCATCACCATGCGCTTCACCCGCTCGGGGAAAAGCGTGGCGTAGGTGGCGCCGAGGTAGGTGCCGTAGGAGAAGCCGTACCAGCTGATCTTCTCCTGGCCGAGGGCGCGGCGGATCGCGTCGACGTCGCGGGCGGCGTCGGTGGTGCGCATGTGCGGCAGGAGGTCGCCGAACTTCTCCTCGCAGTCCTGCGCGTACCGCTTCGACTTGGCGAGCCAGGCCCGCTCCTCCCGCCACGACGCGGGCACGTAGTCCGGCCGGATCGGATCGGAGTAGTGCGGGTCGCAGGACAGCCGCGGCTCGCTGGAGCCGACCCCGCGCGGGTCGAACCCGATGATGTCGTACTTGGCGGCGACGTCGGCGTGACCGGTGCCGCCGATCCAGCGGGCGAGCGCGGGCGCGTACGCGAGGCCGCTGCCGCCGGGACCGCCCGGGTTGACGAACAGGACGCCCTGGTAGTTCTCCTCGTCGGTGTGCTTGTAGCGCGACACCGCGATGGAGATCTTCCGGCCGTTCGGCTCGGAGTGGTCCAGCGGGACCTGGACCGTGGCGCACTGGGCGTTGTTCATCGGGTCGTTCGGCCCGCTGACCTCGCACTTGCCCCAGTCGATCGAACCGGGCGCGGCGAGTGCGGCGGCACCGGCCGTCCGGCCGGTGTCCGCGCTCGCGGGAACGGCGGCGCCGAGGCCGCCGGCCGTCACGACCGCGGTGGCCGTGACGAGAAGAACCTTTTTCAAGCTGACCCCCTCAGATCGGCGGCTCCGGGCGCCGCGAGGGCGCCGGAGGGGGAGCTGCGCCGATACGTAGCGGATGCGTGGATTGCGGGGAGATTGTGGCGGTCACGACCCCTTTGGGGGCAGAGGCCGTCACAGAGGGATGCGGAAACGTGACAAGATCATCGAAACTTCGTGATGTTTCCGGAGCGCGCCCGTCAGCGGACGACGTCCGCCTTCGGCAGCGCCGGCTCCGGTGCCCGCATGCCGGTCGGCGGCTTCGCGTTCGCCTCGGCCGGCGGCTTCGGGTCCCCGAGGTCCGGGACGCGGACGATCCGCTCGGCCGGACGCTCGCCGCGCAGGAAGTACGCGTCGAAGTAGGCGTCGACGGCCGCGGAGCCGCGGTGCACGATGCAGTGCGTCCGGTCGCCGTCCTGGACCACCATCCGCGAGCCCTTGAGCCGCTCGTGCAGGTCGAGCGCCCCCTCGTAGGGGGTCGCCGCGTCATGCGTGGACTGGAACATCAGGATGTTGTCCGGCAGGTCCGGATTCGCGCCGACGTCCACCGGCTTGCCCGCCTTCGCGCCCCAGAACAGGCACGGCGCGTTGAACCACGCGTTGCTCCACGTCATGAACGGGTGCTCCGCGTTGATCCGCGAGTTGTCGCGGTACCACTTCCACCAGCTCCGGGGCCACTGCACGTCGGTGCACTCGGTCGCGAGGTACATCGCGTACCCGTTGTCGTCGGCCTCGCCGCTCGTCGGCGAACCGAACGTCCCCGCGAACGCGGCGACGTCCCCGTCCTTGTACGCCGACAGACCGGCCGCGTAGCCGTGCCAGATCGCCTGGCTGCGGCGGTACCCGGCGTTGAGCAGCACGTCTGTCAGCTCTGCCGGGCCGACGGCGAGCTCGGCGCCGCTCTCCGGATCGGTGTGGCGGACGGGCTTCCTCCTGAGCTCGTCGCGCAGGTCGTAGAAGAAGTCGCGGACCTCTTTCCGCGTGTCGCCGAGGTGGTAGACGTCGTCGTACCGGGCGATCCATCCGAAGTAGTACTCGATGTTCTCGTCGAACGCGATGTCCTGGTTCAGGTTCGCCTCGTACCAGACGTCCGACGGGCCGACGTTGCCGTCCAGCACCATCTTGTCGACGCGCTTCGGGTAGACGGTCGCGTAGGACGACCCGAGGTACGTGCCGTAGGAGGCGCCGTAGTAGTCGAGCTTCTCGTTGCCCAGCGCCTTGCGGATCGTCTCCAGGTCGTGGACGGAGTCGATCGTCTTGACGTGGTCGAGCAGCCCGATCTCGTCCGCGCGCTCGCAGTCGCGGGCGTACCCGGCCGAGCGCCACAGCCAGGTGGCGACCGCGCCGATCTCGCCCTCCCCGTACGCGGGGCGCGGCGCGTTCGTGTACGTCTTGTCGCAGCTCAGCGCGGGCTCGCTCATGCCGACGCCGCGCGGGTCGAACCCGATGACGTTGTACGCCTCCCGCATCTCCGGCGAGTTCTGCGCGAACACGCGCGGGCCGAACAGCGCGCCGCCGCCGCCCGGCCCGCCCGGGTTGACGACGATGTCGCCCTTGGCGGGACCGTCGCCGGTGTGCGGCGTCTTGGTGAGCTGAAGCGTGATCTTCGTGCCGGACGGCTTCTCGTGGTCGAGCGGCACCTGAAGCTCGGCGCACCGCACGGTCTTCGAGACCGGGTACAGCGGGTCGTAGGCCGAGCGCACCGTCTCCACGAAGTCCGCGGGGCAGGCGTGCCAGTCCAGCGCGGCGGGGTCGAATCCTCCGGCCGGCCCGGCGGGCGGGCTCGCGGCCTGCGCGCTTGTGGCGCCCAGCCCGCTGAGACCGAGCGCGGCCAGTGCGGCCGCGACGACGATCTTCTTCACAAATCCCCCTAACGTGCCAGCTCGGTCGAGCCGGACATATGGGTAAATGAGTGAAGATTGTTGCGACGCTCACGTCGGCGCGGACAGGCCCGCCACAAGGTGGTGACCCAATCGTGACGAGATCACCGGAACCTCGTGACGGCCCCGGACGTTCCGGTCTCCGGGCATGAAAAAGCCCCCGGAGCGGGATCCGGGGGCCTTCGCGCCGGTCGGCCGACGATCGGCGGGCGCGGGTCAGCTCACGACGACCTCGGCGCCGGGCCCGGACACCGAACCGTCCTCGCCGATCTCGATGCCCATGTCCTCGGCGATCCGCATGGCCTCCTCGATCAGCGTCTCGACGATCTGCGCCTCCGGGACGGTCTTGACGACCTCGCCCTTGACGAAGATCTGGCCCTTGCCGTTGCCGGACGCCACTCCGAGGTCGGCCTCGCGGGCCTCGCCCGGGCCGTTCACGACGCAGCCCATGACCGCGACGCGCAGCGGGACCGGGAAGTCCTTCAGCCCCGCCGTGACCTGCTCGGCCAGCGTGTAGACGTCCACCTGCGCGCGTCCGCAGGAGGGGCAGGACACGATCTCCAGGCCGCGCTGCCGCAGCCCCAGCGCCTCCAGGATCGCCGTGCCGACCTTGACCTCCTCGACCGGCGGCGCCGACAGCGACACCCGGATCGTGTCGCCGATGCCCTGGCTCAGCAGCGCGCCGAACGCCACCGAGGACTTGATCGTCCCCTGGAACGCCGGGCCCGCCTCGGTGACGCCGAGGTGCAGCGGGTAGTCGCAGGCGGCGGCGAGCTGCCGGTACGCCTCGATCATCACGACCGGGTCGTTGTGCTTCACGGAGATCTTGATGTCGCGGAAGCCGTGCTCCTCGAACAGCGAGCACTCCCACAGCGCCGACTCGACCAGCGCCTCGGGGGTGGCCTTGCCGTACTTCTCCAGCAGCCGCTTGTCGAGCGAGCCGGCGTTGACGCCGATACGGATCGGCACCCCGGCCTCGGACGCCGCCTTGGCGATCTCCCCGACCTTGTCGTCGAACTTCTTGATGTTGCCCGGGTTGACCCGGACGGCCGCGCAGCCCGCGTCGATCGCGGCGAACACGTACTTCGGCTGGAAGTGGATGTCGGCGATGACCGGGATCGGCGACTTGCGGGCGATCGCGGGCAGCGCCTCGGCGTCGTCCTGCGACGGGCAGGCGACCCGGACGATCTGGCAGCCGGACGCGGCCAGCTCCGCGATCTGCTGCAGCGTGGCGTTCACATCGGCGGTCAGCGTCGTGGTCATCGACTGCACCGACACCGGCGCGTCGCCCCCCACCGGCACGTTCCCCACCATGATCTGACGGGACTTGCGGCGCGGCGCGGCCGCGGACCCCGCTTCCTGCCCGTCACGGACCGTAGGAATTCCCAGTGAAACGCTCATCCCTCTCCTCTGTTCGCCTCTGCTCGCCCGGAGACGCTCTCGGCCCCCCGCAGAGAAGGCGGGCGCCCCTCACGTGACACGGCCGCCGGCCCGTACAAGCCTAGGCGCCCGGGGCGAATGCGGTGACGGCGACCGGCACGTAATAGTGTGACCATTCCGCTACGTACGGTAAACCTCCAGGGTCACCACCGGATCATTCGGGCAGCTCCAGAGGGTTGAAAAGGTCCGCCAGAATCAGCAGCACCCCGAAGCCCACCAGAAGTAGGACCGCCAGGTAGGTGAGGGGCAGCAGTTTCGTGATGTCGACCGTGCCGGGGTCCGGACGGCCGCGCAGCCGCGCCAGCCACGCGCGTGCGCGCTCGTACCCGACGACCGCGAGATGCCCGCCGTCCAGCGGCAGCAGCGGCACGACGTTCAGCGCGCCGAGGAAGATGTTCAGCGAGACGACGAGCGACAGGAACAGCGCGACCTTGTCGCGGGCCGAGTCGTCCGACGCGAAGATCTGCCCGGACACGTCCGTCGCGCCGACGACGCTGCCCACCTGCCCGCCGGGCGAGCTGGCCCGCTCGTCCGAGAACAGGTTCGGGAGCGCCGACGGCAGGTCCACCACGACCCGGCCGATGGCCTCGAGCGTCGCCGCGACCCCGCGCCCGGCGAACACCGCCGCGTTGATCGGGCCCACCCGCTCGTACCCGGCCCCCGTCACGCGCGCGGACATCCCGACGAACGGTTCCCCGCCGACCTCCGCGAGCCGCAGCCGCAACGTCACCGGTTCGGGCGAGCCCCGCCGCTCGACCGTCATGGTGACCGTCCGCCCGGTCCCGGCGCGGTCGATGGCCCGCGTCAGCTCCCGCCAGCCGCCGACCGGGGCGCCGTCGAACGCGACGACCCGGTCGCCCGCCCGCAGGCCCGCGCGGGCCGCCGGGGACGGCGGACGGTCCGGGCCGCACTCGGCGCCCGCCCCGGCGGGCACGCACGCCGACACCCGGTCGACGGTCGTGGTCACGGTCCCGGGGTCGCGGATCCCGAGCGTCATCGCCATCACCATGAGCAGCAGGAACGCGAACACGAAGTTGGCGGCGACGCCCGCGGCGATCACGATCGCGCGGCGGCCGGCGGGCTGCCGGTAGAACGCGCGGGGCCGGTCCGCCGGATCGAGCTTCTCCAGCGGCGTGTAGCCGACGATCTTGACGAAGCCGCCCAGCGGGACCGCCTTCACGCCGTACTCGGTCTCGCCGCGCCGCCGCGACCACAGCGTCGGCCCGAACCCGACGAAGTACTGGGTGGCCTTCATCCCGAACCGCTTCGCGGTCAGCAGGTGCCCGGCCTCGTGCAGCATCACCGACGCGAGCAGCGCGACCACGAAGGCGAGCGCGCCGAGGAGAAAGGCCATCCGGGCCCCCTTCGGGGTCGTCCCCCGGACGGACCGAGGGTCAGTGGAGTCCGATCACTTCCCCGGTACGGGTCCGCGCCCACGCGTCGGCGGCGAGGACGTCGTCGACCGTCAGGCCCGCCGGCGACCCGGCGGACCCCGGGCCGCCCGGGTCGTGCTCGTCCAGTACCCGCGCGATCGTGTCGACTATCCCGAGGAACGGGAGCCGTCCCGCGCGGAACGCCTCCACGCATTCCTCGTTGGCCGCGTTGTAAACGGCGGGCGCGGTGCCGCCCCGCTCCCCCGCGTCCCGCGCCAGCCGCACGGCCGGGAACGCCTCGTCGTCCAGCGGGAACAGCTCCCACGTGTGCGCCTTCGTCCAGTCGACGCCCGGGGCGGCGTCGGGGACGCGGTCGGGCCAGTTCATCCCGAGCGCGATCGGCAGCCGCATGTCGGGCGGGCTCGTCTGCGCGAGCGTGGACCCGTCGGTGAACTCGACCATCGAGTGGATCACCGACTGCGGGTGCACCATCACCTCGATGCGGTCCATCGGGACGTCGAACAGCAGATGGGCCTCGATGACCTCCAGGCCCTTGTTGACGAGGGTCGCGCAGTTGATCGTGACGACCGGGCCCATGTCCCACGTCGGGTGATCGAGCGCCTGCTCGGGCGTGACGTCCGCGAGCTCGGCGCGGGTGCGGCCCCGGAACGGGCCGCCGCTCGCCGTCAGCACCAGCCGCCGCACCTCCTCGGGACGGCCGCCGCGCAGGCACTGCGCCAGCGCCGAGTGCTCGGAGTCGACGGGGACGAGCTGCCCGGGCCGGGCCCGCTCCTTCACCAGCGGGCCGCCGATGATGAGCGACTCCTTGTTGGCGAGCGCCAGCGTCCGTCCCGCGTCGAGCGCGGCGAGCGTGGACGCCAGGCCGAGCGCGCCCGTGACGCCGTTCAGCACCACGTCGCACTGCCATCCGGCGACCTCGGCGACCGCGTCCGGACCGGCCACGATCTTCGGGATGGGGTACTCGCCGGCGGCGTAGCCGCGGCGCTTGGCCTCGGCGTAGAAGGCGAGCTGCAGCTCCTGCGCGGCGGACGCCTTCGCGACGGCGACGATCTCGGGCCGGAACTCCAGCGCCTGCTCGGCCAGCAGCCCGACCCGGCCGCCCCCGGCGGCCAGGCCCGTCACCCGGAACCGGCCGGGGTTGCGGCGGATCACGTCGAGGGCCTGGGTGCCGATCGAACCGGTGGAGCCGAGGACGACGACGTCACGGGCGCCCGCGTCAGAGAGAGTCATCACGGTCCCATTCTCGCGCATGCGAATTCGGCTGCGCGAAGTCGACTACGGGACGTCGACTACGGGACCTCGACTACGGAGGGTCGCCGGTGCTCGGCCGCCGCTGCTCACCCGTCACCGCGGGGTCCCGGGAGGAGCGGGAGCCGGAGGACGAACCGGGCGCCGCGTGCTTCGCGGCCGGTGCCGCCCCCGGTGTCGGCGGCGTAGAGGCGGCCGCCGTGCGACACCGCGGTCGCGCGCGCGACCGCCAGCCCGAGGCCGCTGCCGCCCTCGACCCGGCTGCGGGCGCTGTCCAGGCGGGTGAACCGCTCGAAGACGCGGTCGCGGTCGGCGGGCGGGATGCCGGGCCCGTCGTCGCGGACCTCCACGACGGCCTCCGCCCCGTCCCGGCGCACCTCGACCTCGATGAGCCCGGCCGCGTGCCGCTCGGCGTTGGCGAGCAGGTTGACCAGCAGCCTGCCGAGGCGGATCGGGTTGCCCTCGACCATGACTCCGGTCTCGACCTTCGCGGTGAGCGGGACGGGCGCGGTGCGGACGGCGAGTTCCGACTCGACGAGCGCCCCGATGTCGACCGGCTCGCGGGCCGGCTCCTCCCCGGCGTCCAGGCGGGCCAGCGCGAGGAGGTCGTCGACGATCCGGTGCAGCCGCTCGACGTCCCGCAGCGCGCCGTTCAGCGTTTCGGGGAGCTCGGCGTCGCCGGGCGCGGCCAGCGCCAGCTCGATGCGGGTGCGCAGCCCGGTCAGCGGGGTGCGCAGCTCGTGCGAGGCGTCCGCGATGAAGGTGCGCCGCTGCCGGGCCGAGCGCTCCAGCCGGTCGAGGACGCCGTTGACCCGGGCGGCGAGCCGTGCGGCGGCGTCGCCGGTGGGCGGCACGTCCACCCGGCGGGACGCGTCCGCCGTCTCGAGGATCTCCGCCATCTCCGTCTCGGCCTCCGCCACCGGGCACAGCGCGCGCTCGGCCGCGCGGCGGGCGGCCCAGGCGGTGAGGACGAGCGCGGCGGCGAACAGCGCGGCCATGACGGGCGCGAGGACGCTCCAGCGGGCGTCCGCGGACACGTGCAGGACGACCGCCGCCGCGACCGTCCCGAGCAGCAGCGACGGCCCCGCCACCGCGAGCGCGCCCACCGTTCCGCGCGCCGGTGCGGAACGCGGCCGGTGCATCCGGCCTTCGGCTTTCCGGACCGACATGTCTCCTTTGTACGTATTCCAGGGCAAAGGAGACATTCGCCGACCGTATGGGCCGGGCTGATCTTCTGCCCGGCTCCCGCCCGCCGTGCCCGGCGGGCGGCTCGGGAGCCTTTGCCGCGCTTTTCACCTTCACTAGCTGGGACAACACACTCCCCGGCCTATAAAGGAGTCACGTGAAGCCGACTCCCGCGAGGGGATGGGACATGGGCCAGGCGGGCGACCCGACGTTCGACCCGGCGCCGCTGGACTCAGCGCAGCGCCAGGGAGACGCCTGCGTCGCCTGCGGCAAGAGATGGCCCCGGCCGCGCGTCCGCGTCGGCCGCCTGCCGGATTCGACCGGGGTGTTCGCGTGCGACGACTGCGCACCCGCCCCGCCGGTACCCCGCCCGCGGCGGGGCCCGGGGGAACCGCGCTTCACGGGCGCCGGATCGGTCGGAGAGCCGAACCCGGCGCCGGCGACGGCCCTGCACGCCGCCGTCGCCATGGAGTCTCTCCAGGGAGAAGGGTGACCCGGGCCTTCGGGGGGAAGCCCGGGGCCACCCGAGAGGCGCGCCCGGCTGGGGGCGGTCGGGCGCGCCGGAGAGACCTCTGACGGCCTCCCCGGACCGCTACCGCCCCGCCGACACCGCCCCGCCGACACCGCCCCGTCTCCTACAGCTTCGTCGACTCGATCCAGGTCCGCGTCCACTCCGCGTAGCTGGTGCAGCGGGCCTCGTCCGGTTTCCCGTCCCCGGCGTCCTCGCCCGGCTCGCGGCCGCAGTCCGCGCGCGGCGTGTGCGCGAAGATCACGTCGTCCAGGTACTCGCGGTCGCCGACGCGGTAGGCGCTGCAGAAGCCCGGCCGGAGCCGGTCGCCCGAGCACGCCTGCGGGTTGGCGGGGGCGACGCCCGTCCACTCGGCCACCTGCTGCTGGACGTCCGGGGACGCCGTCCACTGCAGCCACTGGTACATGCAGTTCGGGTGCTGCGCCCGTGCACTGATCATCCAGGCGTCCATCCACCCGGTCACGCCCTCCGCCGGGACGGCGCCGCGCACCGGCTGCGACGCCCGGTTCAGGACGTCCACGTGGTACGGCCACGCCTGCCCCAGGACGGCGCCGCCCGCGGCGAACGCGCTGACGGCGTCCGCGGGCAGCTCCCAGTACTCGGCGACGTGCGGGCGCTGCTCCTCGAGGACCCGCCCGGCGGCGGCGAGCTGCTCGGGGGTCAGCGCGTACGGGTCGTCGACGCCGAGGCCGGGCTCGGCGCCCTTGAGGTACAGCGCGGCCTCGGCGATCGACAGCGGGCTGTCGCGCATGACGAGCTCGCCCGAGTACCGGCGTGCCCGGTCGGGGTCGAAGAGCGCGGCCCAGCTCGACGGCTGCGGCACCGACCGCGTGTCGTGGACGAGCAGGTTCGAGCCCCACACGTACGGGACGCCGAAGTACGTGCCGTCCCGTTCGAGCAGGTCGCGCAGGGCCGGTTCGAGCTTCTTGTAGCCGTCGACGAGGTCGGTGTTCACCGGGACGACCTGGTTCTCGGCGATCAGCCGCCCGGCGACCTCGGGGGGCGCGGCGACGCCGTCGTAGTGCCGGCCCTCGTCGCGCATCAGGTCGGCCATCTCGTGCGGGGTCGTGACGACCTTCCAGCCGATCTTGCAGCCGGTGCGCTCCTCGAACGGGGTGACCCAGTCGACGCGCGGGTCGGTGCCGCCGTTCTCGATATAGCCCGGCAGCGTCACGAGGTTGAGGACGCCCTCGCCGGGACCGAGCGTGCTCGCGACCTTCGCGATCCCGACCGGTTCCCGTTCCGCCTCGCCGCCGCTGCACGCGACGAGCCCCGCCGTCGCCAGCACCGCGGTCGTCCCCAGGGCCGCCAGCACCTTGGCGCGCACCCCGTCCAGCAGGCGCGTGTTCGTCAGGCGCGTGCCCGTCAGCCGCATGTCGCTCCCAGTTCGCCTCGCGGGTCCGCTCCCCCGGATTCGCGAACGTCCCCGTCGGCGCAGCGTAGCGCCTCCGCGGCGGGGCGGCGGGCCGTCCCGGGACGAGCGGGCGCGGCGCACCGGGCCGTCCTTTTCCTCGGACGGACGATGCCCGGCGAAGGAATCGCCGCCCCTTCGTCGCCCGAGCCGCCGCCCGGTTTTTCAATGGACCGGAACAACGCGCAACACGAACGGCGCGACGTCCCCTAATGCGATCAGATCGGCGGAACCCGGTCAGCCGATGCCCGCGGCGACCATTCACCGCCATTTACCGACGACGTTTCCCGGCGTTTCCGCGCGGGAGGCCCGCCACGGCCCCGGGGGACGGCTCCGGCGTCCGCGCCGCACACGGGGTGCTCCGGCGGGGGATGCGGCGCGGCGGTCGTCCTGCCCGGGGCCGTGGCGGCACCGGCGGGCGCGGCGGGGTGGGGAACGGCGGTCACCCTGCGGTGCCGCCCGGCCACGCGATCGCCGGCGCCCGGCGGAACGGTGACGGCGCGGTGCCCTCGAGCCGGAGGAGGTTCGAGGGGCGCCGCGCGTCCCGCCGGGTGTCGCCGGGGGACGGCCGGCGTCCGTCCGCGTCGTGGCGCGGGGGCCGCCGCGGTGTCCGCCGGATCGTCTCGATCCGCGCGATCAGGGCCTGCGGGGTGTCGGCCTCCAGGAAGTCGCCGACGTCCAGCTCGCGGGGCGGCAGCGCCCACCAGCGGCGGGTGCACGAACCGAACCAGAAGGTCCAGCCCGGAAAGCGCCGTCCGAGCGCGTCGACCTCTGCGGCATGGTCGTCTGCGGTCATTGCGCGGCTCCCTGCGCCGGCCCCGCGGTCACGGTTGCCACCGGGCCCTGACTTTCATTTTCGCGTCATTTAATTGAGACAGTCAGATTGTGTCGCCGGACACAGAACGAGTCAATGGAAGTGGATATTATTCGCGGCCGCCACCGACCCGTAAGAAGGCGACGGGAACACGGCCGGGCACGTCCCCGCCGAGTGTCGGGCGGCACGGGCCCGTCCGCCGCCCGAACCCGCCGGTACCGACATCGTGTAAGGCGGTGGTCGGCGCCGTTGACACTGTGCCGGTAGAGTCGGCGTGATGCTGCCCACCGTCGACGACGTGCTCCGGCTCGACGCGGTCCGCCGCTGCCGGCCGCGCGTCGTCGCGGGCGCGGACCGCACCGGCGGGCGCGTCCGCTGGGTGCACGTCGCCGAGGTCACCGACATCGCGCACCTGCTGCGCGGCGGCGAACTGGTCCTCACCACCGGCATCGCGCTGCCCGACGACCCCGGCCGGCTGCGCGCCTACATCGCCGACCTCGCCGAGGTCGGGGTGAGCGGGCTGATGATCGAGCTGGGCCGCCGGTACGCCACCGCGCTGCCCGCCCCGCTGCTGGACGCCGCCGAACGGCACGGCCTCCCGGTGATCGTGCTCGCGCACGAGCCGGTGTTCGTCGACATCACCGAGGCCGTGCACGCGCGGATCGTCCAGGAGCAGTTCGCGGAGCTGCGGGAGTCGGAGCGGCTGCACGAGACCTTCACGCGGCTGTCGGTCGAGGGCGCCTCCACCGACGAGGTCGTCCGGCGGGTCGCCGCGCTCGCCGGGCACCCGGTCGTCCTGGAGAACCTGTCGCACCGGGTGCTGGCCGCCGACGCGGGCGGCGCCGACCCGGCGGAGGTGCTGGCGGCGTGGGAGACGCGGTCCCGCGCCGTCCGGCCCGGCGGCCGCACCGGCTACGACGAGACGTCCGGGTGGCTGACGACCGTGGTGGGCGCGCGCGGCGAGGACTGGGGACGGCTGATCATCGTCCTCGGGGCGCCGCCCACGCCGCGCGAGACCGTCCTGATCGAGCGGGCCGCGACCACGCTCGCGCTCGGCCGGCTGCTCGACCGGCACGCCGAGAGCCTCGAACGGCAGGCGCACGGGACGATCATCGCCCGCATCATCGCGGACGCCCACTCCGATCCGCAGGAGGCGGCCGCCCGCGCCCGCGCGCTGGGGGTTCCGCTGACCGGGCGCCGGCTGTTCGGCGCCGTGCTGCGGCAGCGCGGCCCCGCGGGGCCGGCGCCGCCCGTCGGGGAGCTGTCCCAGCTCGCCGAGACCACCGCCGCCGCCTGCCGGCAGGCGCGGCTCGCCGCGCTCGTCGGCGTGCTGGACGAGGGCGGCCCGCAGGCCCGCGTCGGGGTGCTCGCGTCGCTGCCCGCCCGCGCGGACGCCGAGACCGCGCTCACCGAGATCGCCGCGCTCCTGCGCAAGCAGTCGGTGCACGACGGCGTCCTCGCCGCCGGATCCGTCGTCGAGACGATCCGCGACGTGCGCCGCTCGTTCCTCGAGGCCGAGCAGGTCGCCGACGTCGCCGCCCGCGGCCCCGGCGACCGCCCGTTCTACCGGCTGCCCGACCTGCGGCTGCGCGGCCTGCTCCATCTGCTGCGCGACGACGCCCGCGTGCAGACGTTCGTCGAGCGGGAGCTCGGCCCCCTGCTGCGGCACGACGCCGCCCGCGGCACCGACCTCGCCCGCGTCCTGGAGCTCTACCTGGAGTGCGGGCGCAACAAGGCCGAGGCGGCCCAGCGCGCCCACCTGTCGCGTCCCGCCCTCTACGAGCGCCTCCGCCGCATCGGGCGCGTCCTGGACGCCGATCTCGACGACGTCGAGTCCTGCGTGTCGCTGCACGTGGCGCTGCTCGCGCTCGGCTCCGTCCGCTGGGAGCGGCCCTGAGGACGGCTCACCTGCGGCCGAGCAGGCGGAGCAGGTCGGGGTCGGTGGCGAACAGCCGGTCCAGTTCGGCGGCGCCCACCCGGTCGGCGAGGATCTGCAGCACGATGTCCTGCCGGACGTACTCGGCGGCCATCAGCGCGACCGCCGGGTCCGCGGTGTAGATGCCCCACGCCGCGCCTTCGGCGAACCCGCCCACCACGGCCTCGCGCCGGTCGCCGACGACCACGATCAGCCGGTAGCCGAGGTCTTCCAGGACGGCCTCGGGCGCGGAGTACCGGTGCCGGTGGACGCGCGCGCCCGCGGCGGGCCCGGCGTCCTCCCCGAACGCGACGACCGAGACGTCCACGCCCCGCCCGGCGGCCTCCTCGACCGGGCCGCGCAGCCGCCGCATCTCCGCGGGCCAGATCGAGACGAACAGGTCGCGGCGGGCCGCCGCGACGACGTCCCCGGCCCGGTCGAGCATCGCCTCGGCGTCCTTGAGCCCGTGGATCGGCGGCGCCTCCGGCGCGGCGGCGACCGCGGGCAGCGCCGTCCGCAGCGCCGCGACCGACCCGTCGAACTCGCGGCGCATCCGGTCCAGCAGCGACTCGGGCGGCAGCGGCAGGTACTCGGTGGCGTCGGACGAGCCGCGCACCTCGTACGCGGCGCCGCGCGCCACCAGCTTGCCCAGCGTCTCGTACACGGTGCTGCGCGGGACCCCGGACCGCTTCGCGACCTCGTACCCGTTGACGGGCCGGCCCGCCGCGACGAGCGCGACGTAGGCCTTGGCCTCGTAACCCGGCATGCCCAGCCGCCGGAGGTGCTCCAAGACGTCCCGCATGCTCACCGCCGACATGCTACGCCCCCGGCCCGCCCGCCCGGCGGCGCGCCGCCGGGCTCTTACCGCTCCCCCGACCCGGCTGTAAGCGAACACTGACCCCGGGCGCGGGCGGTCGTTCCGGCTCCCTTACGATGCGCGCCATGCCCTCCAGAGACGACCGGTCCTCCCCGTCCCGCCGGGCTTCCGGATCCGGCCGGGCCTCCCCCTCCGGCTGGACGCCGCCGCCGGACGCGCTCGTCCGCGCGGCGAGCCTGGCCCTCGAACCCTGGCGCGCGTGGACCTCGCCCGTGTTCCACGGCCTGCACCACGTTCCGGCCGATGGGCCCGCGATGCTCGTCGGCAACCACACCGTCTACGGCGTGCTGGACGCCCCGCTGATCTTCTTCGAGATCCATCGGCGCCACGGGGTGTGGGCGCGCTCGCTCGCCGACCACGTGCACTGGCTCGTCCCCGGCTGGCGCACGATCATGGAGGTCGGCGGGGCGGTGGACGGCACCCCCGGCAACTGCCGCGAGCTGCTGCGGGCCGGGCAGCCGGTCGTCGTCTTCCCGGGCGGCGCCCGCGAGGTCACCCGCGCCCGCGAGGACCGGTACCGGCTGCAGTGGGACGGCCGGCTCGGCTTCGCCCGGCTGGCCGTCGAGGCGGGCTGCCCCATCGTCCCGTTCGGTTCCGTCGGCGCCGAGGAGATGTTCACGCCCGTCGTCGACTCCCGCAGCCCGCTGCTCGCGCCCGCCCGCGCGCTCGGCCGGGCCGTCCTCGGCGAGCGGGGCGCCCGCGACGACGTCCTGATGCCGCTGTCGCGGGGCATCGGCCCCACGCCCGTCCCGCGGCCCGAACGGCTCTACTTCCGCTTCGGGCCGCCCATCGACACCACGCCCTGGGCGGGCCGCGAGGGCGACGACCGGGCCGTCGCCGAGGTCCGCGACCTGACCCGCACGGCGGTCTCCGGGATCATCGACGGGCTCCGCGCCGAGCAGGCCGCCGACCCGGGGCGCACGCCGCGGCGCCGCGCCGCCCGCCGCGCCGCCGCGCTCGTCCTGCGCGAGCCC
>NZ_JBHTJA010000119.1:9322-18718 GCF_042675525.1 Actinomadura sediminis | reverse complement strand
GCCGCGCACGGGGCTGGCCAGGCCGCCGGGGCGGGCCAGGCGGCGGCCGGCGGCGCCGGCAAGGCCGTCGCGGCGAAGACGGGCGCCGGCGGGCTGAAGACGATGCTCGGCGTCGGCGCGGCGGCCTGCGGGACGGCCGTGGTCGTCGGGGGCGGCGCGTTGCTCGCGATGCAGCCGGGCGGCGACGATCCCGCGCGTCCGCAGGCGGGGCGGTCGGTGTCGGCGAGCCCTTCCCGCACGGTCACGGTCGCGTCGGTCACCCACTGCGATCGCATGGGCCCCGACGGCGGCCCCATGCAGGAGGCTCCAGGGCGGACGCAGGTCCAGATACCGGCGCTGGTGCAGATGCCCGAGAACACGGGTGTGTTCCACATCGGCGGCCAATACCTGATCGGCCCGGCGGGAGCGGAGTGCGGCGGCTCGGTCGGGGCGGCGAGCGGCGTGAACTACGTCGGGGCCGAACGGACGGGCGTCGTCCGGCACGGATGGCAGGGGTCCGTCGGCGGGATCGCCACGGTGTACTGCTCGTACTTCCCCGACTCCCCGGAGGCGGCGGAGCAGCGGGAGATGGGCGAGGTCTGCGAGTCGGCCCTCGGCGATCCGCGGCCGCTCCCCACGGGCGGGGGCGGGCTCCGCGCGGTGGTCGGCACCGACACGCCGCTGGGGGAGCGTCCGCCGTCCCCCTACGTGTCGGTCGTCCTGGCGACGGCCGGCGACGAGGGCGCGCCCGGAACCCTCACGTGCGTCATGCCGTGGGACCGTGCGGACGTGTGCACCGCCGCACTGACGTACGCGTTCGTCCGGGCGGCCCAGTCCGCGGGCGCGGGCCAGGACGTCCTGGACCAGGCCGCCCGGACGATCGCCGATGCCGTGAAAACCGCCCGCGGATGACCGCCCCGCCCCACGGCGGGGCCCCGGCCCCGCCGACGGCGGTGCGCGACGCCAAAGGCGGCCGGTCCGGACGACGCCGACCCGCTGCCGGGCGAGATCGAGCGCCGTCCCGGCCCGTGGCCCCACCAGCGAGCGACGACCTCGGCCACCGTTCCCCGGCCAGAGCGGACGGGAACCACTGCGATCGCGAGCGAAGCCAAGGTTCGAGCGAAGCGAGAACCTGATCGCGCAGCGAGCCCCTGGGCGAGTCGAAGCGATGCAGCAATCGCACGCAAGGCCCGTGGAAGGAAGGCCCCCCAGGGCCTGACGCCAAGGACATCGCAATAAATAGGTACCCTGACGTCGCCATGACTGAGAAGACGATCGTTCACCTGCTGCGGCACGGTGAGGTGCACAATCCGGGCGGAATCCTCTACGGGCGGCTGCCCGGCTACCGGCTGAGCGAGGACGGTCTCCTCATGGCCAAGGCGGCCGCGAAGTGGTTCTCGGATCGGGACGTCACGGCGCTGTTCTCGTCGCCGATGCAGCGGGCGCTCGAGACCGCGGCGCCGCTCGCGGACGCGTTCGACCTGCCGGTGACGGTGGACGACCGGCTGACGGAGGCCGACAACCACTTCGAGGGGTTGACGTTCGGGGTGGGGGCGGGGTCGCTGCGGCGGCCCGAGCACTGGCGGTACCTGATCAACCCGTTCAAGCCGTCGTGGGGTGAGCCGTACCGGGAGCTGGCGGCGCGGATGCGGGCGGCGGTGATCCGGGCGCGGGAGTCGGCGCGCGGGCACGAGGCGGTGTGCGTGAGCCACCAGCTGCCGGTGTGGGTGCTGCGGCTGCACGCGGAGCGGCGCCGGTTGTGGCATCACCCGGTGAAGCGGGAGTGCGGGCTGGCGAGCGTGACGAGCCTGACGTTCGAGGGGAACCGGCTCGTGGAGGTGTCGTACTGCGAGCCCGCCGGCGGGCTGGGCGGGGAGCCCGGTGTCGCGGGCGCCTGAGGGCGCCGGTAGATTGTTGTACTACGACCTGTAGTAGTAGGAGGGTCCGTTGAACCCCCGTGTCTTCCGTGTGCGCGCCGTCGTGGCCGCCGTCGCCCTGTCCGGGCTGCTCGCGGGCTGTGCCGGGACGGACGCGTCGCAGGACGCCGCGGGCGAGAACCGGTTCGTGTCCGGCGACGGGAACGTGACGGAGTACGCGCCGGGCGACCGGAAGTCCGTGGGGACGGTCGCGGGCGAGTTCCTCGACGGGAAGCCGTTCCGGCTGTCGGACTACCGCGGCAAGGTCGTCGTGGTGAACTTCTGGGCGTCGTGGTGCGCGCCGTGCCGCGGTGAGGCGCCGTCGCTGGAGCAGGTGCACAAGGAGAACGAGGCGAAGGGCGCCGCGTTCGTCGGCGTGAACTTCAAGGACTCGAAGCCGAACGCGCGGGCGTTCGAGCGGAACTTCAAGGTGTCGTACCCGAGCGTGTTCGACGAGGACGGGCGGGTGACGCTCGCGTTCCGTGAGGTGCCGCCGAACGCGATCCCGAGCACGCTCGTCCTGGACCGGCAGGGCCGGGTCGCGGCGCGGATCATCGGCGCGACGACCTACAGCAAGCTGAATCCGCTGGTCACCGACGTGCTCGCGGAAAAATGATCGCGGCGGCCGGGGTGAACGAGACGGTCGTCGGCGGGTCGCTGGTGGCCGCGGCGCCGCTGGCGGCGCTGGCCGGGCTGGTGTCGTTCGTCTCGCCGTGCGTGCTGCCGCTGGTGCCGGGCTACCTGTCGTACGTGACGGGCATGTCGGGCGCGGATCTGGCGGACGAGCGCAAGGGCCGGCTGCTCGCGGGCGTGGTGCTGTTCATCGCGGGGTTCTCGGCGGTGTTCGTCAGCTACGGCGTGGTGTTCGGGGGGCTGGGCCGGTGGCTGCTGGAGTACCAGGAGACGATCACGCGGGTGCTCGGCGTCGTGACGATCGTGTTCGGGCTCGCGTTCATGGGGCTGATCCCGGGGTTGCAGCGGACGGTGAAGTCGGGACGGCTTCCGGCGGCGGGGCTCGCGGGGGCGCCGGTGCTGGGGGTGCTGTTCGGGCTGGGCTGGACGCCGTGCATCGGGCCGACGCTGGGCGCGGTGCAGAGCCTCGCGGTCACGGAGGCGAGCGCGGGACGCGGCGCACTGCTGTCGCTGGCGTACTGTCTGGGGCTCGGGCTGCCGTTCGTGGCGGCGGCGCTGGCGTACCGGCGGGCGCTGGGGGCGTTCGACGCGGTGAAGCGGCACTACCCGCTGGTGATGCGGGCGGGCGGCGGCATGCTGGTGCTGCTCGGGGTGCTGCTGGTGAGCGGCCTGTGGGGGGACATGACCATCGAGCTGAGGTCGTGGATCAGCGGCTTCGAACCGGTTATCTGACATGAGCGACACTGAGATCGAGAGCGGCACGCGCCCGCCGGAGGCGCGGCAGGCGGCGCAGGACGCCCCGAAGCCGAAGGGGATCGGCCCGCTGGGCTGGCTGCGGTGGGCGTGGCGGCAGCTCACGACGATGCGGACGGCGCTGATCCTGCTGTTCCTGGTGGCGCTGGGCTCGGTGCCGGGGTCGGTGTTCCCGCAGCGGGGGCAGGCGCCGGAGGACGTCGCGCTCTACCTGGAAGAGCACAAGACGATCGGGCCGTGGCTCGACAAGTTCTCGATGTTCGACGTGTTCGCGGCGCCGTGGTTCGCCGCGATCTACATCCTGCTGTTCGTGTCGCTGGCGGGGTGCGTGATCCCGCGCGCCGCGAAGCACTACCGGTCGATGCGGGCGCGGCCCCCGGCGGCGCCGCGCAACCTGAGGCGGCTGCCGCAGTCGGCGTCGTTCGAGACCGACGCCGCGGCGGAGGACGTCCTGGAGGACGCGCGCAGGGCGCTGCGCGGCAAGCGGTTCCGGGTGGACGTCGACGGCGGCGCGGTGTCGGCGGAGAAGGGCTACCTGGGGGAGACCGGGAACCTGGTCTTCCACCTGGCGCTGCTGGCGCTGCTGTTCGCGCTCGGTCTCGGGAACCTGTTCGGCTACCGGGGCAACATCCTGCTGACCGAGGGCGACACGTTCGCGAACTCGCTCAGCCTCTACGACCAGTTCGAGCCCGGACGGGTGTTCAGCTCGGACGACCTCCCGCCGTTCACCGTCCGGCTGGAGGACTTCCAGGCCGAGTACCAGGAGGAGGGCGACAGCCGGGGCCAGGCGACGGACTTCACCGCGAAGGTCCACTTCCGGGACGATCCAGGGGACGAAGAGAAGGCGTACGACCTGAAGGTCAACCATCCCCTCGTGGTGGGCGGCGCGAAGGTCTACCTGCTGAACCACGGTTACTCGCCGGTGTTCACGGTCAAGGACGCGAACGGGAACGTGGCGTTCCAGGACGCCGTCCCGTTCCTGCCGATGGAGACCCGGAACTACACGTCCGAGGGCGTCGTCAAGGTGCCGGACGCGCAGCCCGAGCAGCTCGCGTTCTACGCGATCATGTGGCCGACGGCGGTCGCGACGAAGGACGGCGAGCAGATCGTGTCGGCGTTCCCGGCGCCGCTGCGGCCGGTCGTGACGATCACCTCGTTCAAGGGCGACGTGGGCCTGGACGAGGGCACGCCGCAGTCGGTCTACAAGCTGGAGGGCATCGGCGAGACCCTGCAGCCGATCAAGGACGGGCAGAAGCTGCTGGAGCCCGGCGACACGTTCGAGCTGCCGGACGGGGCGGGGACGATCGAGTTCGAGGGCGTCCGGGAGTGGGCGAGCCTGTCGGTGAACCGCGACCCGGGGCGCATCCCGGCGCTGGTCGCGTCGATCCTCGCGGTCGCGGGCGTCGTGGCGTCCTTCATGGTGCGGCGGCGCAGGATGTGGGTCCGTGCGGCCGCCGGGAAGGGCGGGCGTACGGTGGTCGAGGTCGGCGGCCTCACGCTGGGGAGCGCGACCTCGGAGTTCGATGACATCGTGGCCGCGCTTCGCGGTCCCGAGCAGGACGGGCCCGGTGCGGGCCCGGATGAGCGCGGACCCGACGCGGAGCCCGCGGACGACGGGCAGGGCGCCGAGCCCGGCGCCGGCCGGGAGACCGGTCCGGCGGACGATTCGAAGGAGTGACGAGGGTGGGCGACGCCGACCTCGCGAATCTGAGCGACAAGCTCATGCTGACCACGGTGGTGCTGTACATCATCGCGATGGTCGCGTACGCGGCCGATCTCGGCTTCGGGCGCCGCCGGGCGAGGCTCGCCGCGGACGCCGAGGTCGAGGCGAAGGTGCTGGTCGGCGCGGCCGGTGCCGAGTCCGTCGACGCCGGGACGGCCGCCGCCGCGGACGACGCGGAGCCGGAGCGCACGCAGCTCGAACCGGCGAGGCTCGCGATCCTGCTGAACGTCCTCGGGTGGGGCGCGCACCTCGGCGTGCTGGTGTCGCGCGGCCTGGCCGCGAACCGCTGGCCGTGGGCGAACATGTACGAGTTCCTCACCGCGATCGCGTTCGCCGCCGTCACCGCGTTCCTCGTCGTGATGCTGCGGTACCGGGCGCGCTACCTGGGCGCGTTCGTGATGGTCGCCGCGGTGGTCGCGCTCGGCGTCGCGAACATCTGGCTGTACGACGAGGTGGGGCCGGTCAGCCCGGCGCTCAACTCGTACTGGATCGCGATCCACGTCAGCGCCGCGATCATCGCGACGGGCGCGTTCACGGTCGCGGGCGCCGCGACGATCCTGTACCTGGTCAAGGCCCGCGCCGAGGGCCGGGGCACGCTCCGCGAGCACGGCGTCTTGGCCCGCATGCCGTCGGCGGACGGCCTGGACCGGCTCGCGAACGGCGTCACGATGTTCGCGTTCCCGATCTGGACGGCCGCGATCATCATGGGCGCGATCTGGGCGGACCAGGCGTGGGGCCGCTACTGGGGCTGGGACCCCAAGGAGATCTGGTCGTTCATCACCTGGGTGATCTACGCCGCGTACCTGCACGCGCGGGCGACGGCGGGCTGGAAGGGCCGCAAGGCGGCGGTCCTGGCGCTCATTGCGTTCGCCGCGCTGATGTTCAACTTCTTCGGCGTGAACTACATGTTCTCCGGCCTGCACAGTTACGCCTGATGTCTGGGACGTCCCGTTTTGCCGGTAATTAGTCACCGGCGCCCACGTTCTCCCCGAAAGTTTCCGTGACCGCCGGGGATGACGGGGTGTCGGGTTCCGGCTTACGCTTCCTCGGGGACCCCCGCCCGCCCCAGGTATCCGCGGGTCCCGTCGACAGAGGAGCCCGATGCGCTTCAAAGGCGTCCACCGCAAACCCCGGGAGTTCCGGGGGCTCTCCCGCGGCGGGCCGTTCCGCCCTGCCGACCGTGCCGCCGACCCCGCCGCCGACCGGCGGGGCGACCCGGCGTACGCGCCGTCGCCGCCGGAGACGGGACGGCCGCGCGGCGACCAGCCCCGCGACCGGTTCGGCCGGTTCCGCAAGGCGGGACGCGACGACGCCTTCGCGCTCGCGCCCGGCGACGCGGCCCCCGTCGAGGCCGCCGACGCCGACACGGGCGCGGACCGGGCGGTCGAGGGGGCCGGCGGCCGGTACGGGCGGCGGCGCCCCGGCGGCGGGCGCCGCGCCACCGGGGACCTGTCGTGGCGCGACTTCGAACTCGACGACGCCCCGCCGCGGGTGGAGCCGCACCCGCCGGGGACGCCGCACGCCGCCGACGGGCGCAGGCACTGCGGCGTCCTGGAGCGGATCCTGCACCGGCAGTGGGACGTCCGGGACGGGCCGCCCACCCCGGAGGTGATCCGTGCGGTGGAGAGCCTCGCCGGACTGCCGGACGCGCTGAAGGAGCGGCTCGCGGCCGGGCTGGACGGCGTGTACGTGGGGCCGGGCGGCGTGCCGCAGCTCGACGACATGGGGCACCTGCGCGACCGTCCGCTGCCGTCGGGCCGGGCGACGTGGGACGTGTGCGCGGGGGCCTACGGCGACCGCAAGATCGTCGTGGGGGACCGGCCGTCCCCGACCCCGGACGTGATGCTGCACGAGGTGGGGCACGCGCTCGACGACATCGAGGGCGGCGCGGGCTGGACGTCCGACGGGGCGGCGTTCCGCGCGCTGTACGAGCAGTGCCGTCCGCACCTGGCGAGCGACTTCCACCGGCAGCCGGACGCGCTGGGCCGCCGGGAGTTCTTCGCGGACGCCTTCGCGGCCATCTCCTCGCGGCAGCGGCCGGCGCTCGTCGACATGCTCGGCGGCGACATCCGCACCGCGCTGGAGGTCATGCTCTTCTTCAACCGCACCTTCGGGATCTAGGGTGTGTGTTCCGCGGCACACACCAGAGGATCCCGTGATGGCAGGCGATGGTGATCGACGATGTACGTGATCCGGCTCCCCGACGGCACGCTCCGGGTCCCGCACAGCGTGCTCGCCGAACCCGGCGGGGACGGGACGGACGAGGGCCGCGTCATCGCCGACGCGTACGTGGAGGTCGGCCCGGACGACCCCGACTACGAGCGCCTGCTGGCACAGTCGCTGACCGAGGAGGAGCTGGCGGAGCGGCGGCGCGGCTGGCGGGAGGGCGACGCGGAGCTGCTCCGCCGGTTCGAGCGGTGGAAGGCGGGCGAGACGGACGAGTAGTGCGCGGCCGCCGGGACCGGCTCCCCCGAGAACCGGTTCCCCGTGCCGGGCGGCGGGAGGGGCGACGGGCGCGGACCGCCGTCCCCCGCGCGGACTCTCCCGGTCGAACGGACCTGGCCGGAGGCCGGGTCAGTGCGCGGGGTGGCTCCCCACCGGCTCCTCGCCGCGCAGCAGCGCGTGGACCTCGGACTCCCGGAAGCGGCGGTGCCCCCCGGGGGTCCGGATGCTGCTGATCCGGCCCGCCGCCGCCCAGCGGGTGACCGTTTTCGGATCGACCCGGAAGAGGGCGGCGACCTCTCCTGGGGTCAGCAGGCGCTCGCTCGTGCTCTCCACGTTTTCTCTCCCCCTTTGTCCCGCTCTCGGCGCGGGTGGACTGTTTACAGTGTGGCGGGTCAAGACCGATTTCTCCCTTGTTTTCGCAAAACATGACAGCCTGTAGTTCTGCGAGCTGGAGCGATGACGCCCGGTGACCGCGCCAGGGGCCACAGTCGCCACCCCGACCCCGGTTGACCTGCCGTGTCACGGCCGTGACGCCCGCATGAACGGTGCCGACGCAATAGTCTCCGAGGCATGTCCGATCTTGTGACCCTGACGGAGATCGAGCGCGCCGCCGAACGGCTCGCGGGCGTCACCGTCCGCACCCCGCTCGTCCCGTTCCCGGGCGACCCCGGCGGCCCGGCACTGCTGGTCAAGGCCGAGTCGCTGCAGCCGATCGGCGCGTTCAAGCTCCGCGGCGCCCACACCGCGATCGTGCGCCTCCCCGAGGCCGAACGCGCGCGCGGGGTGGTGACGCACTCTAGTGGCAACCACGCCCAGGCCGTGGCGTTCTCGGCGCGCGCGCTCGGAATCAAGGCCGTCCTGGTCATGCCGCACAACACGCCGTCCGTGAAGGTGGACGCGTGCGTCGCGCTCGGCGCCGAGATCGTCTACGTGGAGCCGCAGTCGGCGGCGCGCGAGCAGACCGCCCGCAAGCTCGCCGCCGCGCACGGCTTCACGCTGATCCAGCCCTACGACGACCCGCACGTCATCGCCGGGCAGGGCACCTGCGGGCTCGAGATCGTCCAGGACCGCCCGGACGCCGACGTCGTGCTGGTCCCGGTGAGCGGCGGGGGGCTGCTCGCGGGCGTCGCGGCCGCGGTGAAGGCGCTGCGCCCGGACGCGAAGGTGTTCGGCGTCGAGCCCGAGCTGGCGGCGGACGCGCGCGACTCGTTCCACGCGGGGCACCCGGTCGGCTGGGACGCCGACGAGACCGGGCGGACGATCGCCGACGCGCTGCGCGTCCAGCGGGTCGGCGACCTGCCGTTCGCGCACATGCGCGAGCACGTGGACGGCATCGTCACCGTCACCGAGGACGAGATCCGGCGGGCGATGCGCCGGCTGGCCCGCGAGGCCCGGCTGATCGCCGAACCGGGCGGCGCGGTCGCGACCGCCGCGTACCTGTACCACCGCGGCGAGCTGCCCGCCGCGCGCACGTACGTGTCGATCCTGTCCGGCGGCAACGTCGACCCGGCGCTCTTCCACGAGGTCTACGGGTGACCGGACGTCCGCCGCCTCGCCCCCGGGCCGCCGCGGGCGCACGGAAGGCGGCGGGTAGAGTCGAGGGGTCATGCGTTCGGTAATCCTCTACACCATCGCGCGGTTCGCGATCTTCGCGGCGACCGCCGGGGTGCTCGCGCTGTTCGGCGCCCGCGGTTTCCTGCTCCTGATGCTCGCGCTCCTGATCAGCGGCGTCATCAGCTACGTGCTGCTGTCGGCGCAGCGCGACCGGCTCTCGGCCGCGGTCGACGGCCGGTGGCAGCGGTTCCAGGCGAGCCGCACCAAGGAAGACGCCTGACCGCGGGCCCCTGACGGCGGGCCCCTGACGGCGGCGGGCCCCTGACGGCAGGCCCCCCGGCGGGCCCCTGACGGCGGCGGGCCCCTGACGGCAGGCCCCCCGGCGGGCCCCTG
>NZ_JBHTJA010000119.1:0-9225 GCF_042675525.1 Actinomadura sediminis | reverse complement strand
CGGGCCCCTGACGGCAGGCCCCCCGGCGGGCCCCTGACGGCGGCGGGCCCCTGACGGCAGGCCCCCCGGCGGGCCCCTGACGGCGGCGGGCCCCTGACCGCGGGTCCCCAGACCGCGGACCGCCCGGCGCGCACGCCCCCGGGCCGCCGGCGCCGAGGCGCCGCGCGGCCGCCGGGGGCCGCCTCTTAGGCTGGGGCCATGACCCGCGCCTCACTCGATAAGAAGCCCGCCGACGTCGCGGCGATGTTCGACGGGACCGCCGAGCGGTACGACCTGCTCAACACGCTGATGACCGGAGGCCGGGACCGGAGCTGGCGGCGGGCGGTCGTCCGGGCGCTGGACGCGCGGCCGGGCGAGCGGGTCCTCGACCTCGCGGCCGGGACCGGGACCTCGTCGGTGCCGTTCGCCGAGGCGGGCGCGTCCACCGTGGCCTGCGACTTCTCCCTCGGCATGCTGCGCGTGGGCGTGCGGCGGCAGGCGGGGACGGCGCGGCTGAACTTCGTCGCGGGGGACGCGCTGCGGCTCCCGTTCGCGGACGCCGCGTTCGACGCCGTCACGATCTCGTTCGGCCTCCGCAACGTCGCCGACACCGGCCGCGCGCTGCGCGAGCTGCGCCGGGTGACGCGTCCCGGCGGGCGCCTCCTGGTGTGCGAGGTCAGCCATCCCCCGAATCCGCTGCTCGCGCTCGGCCACAAGGCCCACCTGAGGGTGGGGCTGCCGCTGCTCGCGCGGGTCGGTTCCAACCCCGACTCCTACCGGTACCTGGCCGAGTCGACGCTCGCCTGGCCCGACCAGGCGGCGCTGGCCCGGCTGCTCCAGGACGCCGGCTGGGACGCCGTGCGCTGGCGCGACCTCACGTTCGGGGTGGCCGCGCTGCACCACGCGACCAACCCGGGCTGACCGCCCGCGCGTCCGGGCGATTTCGGGACCGGTCCAAAACCGGAACGGCCCAGAAGTACCCACCGACCGTGTTAAAGGAATAGACTCCCCACCGGAACCTTGTGAAGTACTTCACAAGCGAACGAACGAAGAGGACCACCGTGACCGACTCCACCCGACACGCCGATGTCATCGTCGTCGGGGCGGGCCCCGCCGGATCGTCCACCGCGTACTGGCTCGCCCAGGCCGGCCTCGACGTGCTGCTGCTGGAGAAGGCCGAGTTCCCCCGCGACAAGATCTGCGGCGACGGGCTCACCCCGCGCGCCGTCCGCGCCCTGATCGGCATGGGCGTCGACATCAACGACCCCGGGTGGGGCCGCAACAAGGGGCTGCGGATCTACGGCGGCGGCGTGAAGGTGGAGCTGCCGTGGCCCGAGCTCGCGAGCTTCCCCGACTACGGGCTCGTCCGTAAGCGCACCGACCTCGACCAGCTCCTCGCCGAGCACGCCGCGAAGGCCGGTGCCCGGCTGCTGACCGGCTGCAACGTCACCGGCCCGATCCTGGACGAGCGCACCGACCGGATCATCGGGGTGACGGCGAGGCACGAGGGCGAGGACGCGGAGTTCCGCGCGCCGCTCGTCGTCGCCGCCGACGGCAACTCCACCCGGCTGTCGCTCGCGATGGGGCTGCGCCGCCGCGACGACCGGCCGATGGGCGTCGCCGTCCGCCGCTACTTCGAGACGCCCCGCCACGACGACGAGTACATGGAGGCGTGGCTGGAGCTGTGGGACGGCGAGCGCCTCCTCCCCGGCTACGGCTGGGTGTTCGGCGTGGGCGACGGGACGTCCAACGTCGGGCTCGGCCTCCTGAACACCAGCAAGGCGTTCCAGAACGTCGACTACCGGGGCATGCTGAAGCGCTGGTGCGCGCAGATGCCGGCGGAGTGGCGGTTCGACGAGGAGCACGCGACCGGCAAGATCCGCGGCGCGGCGCTCCCGATGGGGTTCAACCGGCAGCCGCACTACACCCGCGGGATGCTGCTGGTCGGCGACGCCGGCGGGATGATCAACCCGTTCAACGGCGAGGGCATCGACTACGCGCTCGAGTCCGGGCGGCTGGCCGCCGACATCATGGTGCAGGCGCTGGCGCGCCGCACCCCCGCGCAGCGCGAGCGGACGCTGCACGAGTACCCGCGCATCCTGAAGGACGAGCACGGCGGCTACTTCACCCTGGCCCGCGTGTTCGTGCAGGCCATCGGGGACCCGCGCGTGATGAAGTTCCTCACCGCGCACGGCCTGCCCCACCCCACCCTGATGCGGTTCACCCTGAAGCTCCTCGCGAACCTCACCGACCCCAAGGGCGGCGACGCGATGGACCGGGTCATCAATGCGATGCAGAAGGTGGCGCCGGCGGCTTGAGGTATCCGAGGGGCGCTCCATGAGCGCAAAGTTTCGGCAGGTGAGCGGGTTGATTCGCCGTACCCGACCCCCTGAGGGGAGTGCTATTGGTCACCTTGGCTAGGGTGGCGGACCGTGCTCGTGACAGATGTCACGAGCGTGTAAAGGGTCACGTCGCCCCGTACAGCGTCGTACGTTCCGAGGAGAGGCAGTAGAGACCATGGATCTCTATGTACCGATCATTGTGCTGGGGGTGCTCGCGGCCGTCTTCGCGGTCGGCTCCGTGGCGATGGCCTCGCTCACCGGGCCGAAGCGCTGGAACCGCGCCCGGCTGGACGCCTACGAGTGCGGCATCGAGCCGACCCCGCAGCCGGTGGGCGGGGGACGTTTCCCGATCAAGTACTACCTGACGGCGATGCTCTTCATCATCTTCGACATCGAGATCGTCTTCCTTTACCCCTGGGCCGTCGCTTTCGACCTGATGGGGATCTTCGCTCTCATCGAGATGGTGCTTTTCATCGTCACCTTGCTCGTGGCGTACGCCTATGTGTGGCGGCGCGGCGGTCTGGAGTGGGACTGACATGGGTCTTGAAGAGAAACTGCCCAGCGGGTTCCTGCTGACCACGGTCGAGCAGGTCGCGGGATGGGCGCGGGCCAGTTCGATGTGGCCCGCGACGTTCGGGCTGGCGTGCTGCGCCATCGAGATGATGGCGGCCGGCGACCCGAAGCACGACTTCTCCCGCTGGGGCATGGAGCGCGCGTCGGCGACGCCGCGGCAGGCCGACCTGATGATCGTCGCGGGCCGGGTGAGCCAGAAGATGGCCCCGGTGCTGCGCCAGATCTACGACCAGATGACCGAGCCCAAGTGGGTCATCGCGATGGGCGTCTGCGCCTCCTCCGGCGGCATGTTTAACAACTACGCGATCGTGCAGGGCGTCGACCACATCGTCCCCGTGGACATCTACCTGCCCGGCTGCCCGCCGCGCCCGGAGATGCTCATCGACGCGATCCTCAAGCTGCACGACCAGGTGAACAACACCAAGCTGGGCCCGCAGCGCGCGAAGCAGATCGAGGAGCTGGAAGAGGCCAAGCGCCGCCGCCTCCCGCTCCTGGGACAGGGGGCCTGACCGATGAGTTCGCAGAATCCCGAGCAGCAGGCCGAGCAGGCGGCGGACCGGCTGCCCGCGCAGGCCGAGGACGAGCGCCGCGAGCAGCCGATCGTCCGCAAGGGGATGTTCGGCGCGAACACCACCGGCGACACCTCCGGGTACGGCGGCCTGGTCGTCCGGCAGTCGCCGAAGGTGTCGGCGCCGCGCCCGTACGGCGGGCCCGGCGGCACCGCCGAGGCCGGTGAGTTCGACGACGTCGCGGACGCCCTGGAACGCGCCTACCCGCGGTTCGGCGACGCGATCGAGCGCGTCGTCGTCGACCGCGGCGAGCTGACGTTCTTCGTCGGGCGCGACCACCTGCTGGAGGTCGCGCGGACGATGCGGGACGACCCCACGCTGAGGTTCGAGCTCTGCTCGGGCGTCTCGGGCGTCCACTACCCCGACGACGCGGGCGCCGAGCTGCACTCGGTCGTCCACCTGCTGTCGATCACGCACAACCGGCGCGTCCGGCTGGAGACGACCTGCCCCGACGCGGACCCGCACCTGCCGTCGCTCGTGCCGGTCTACCCGACGGCCGACTGGCACGAGCGGGAGACCTACGACTTCTTCGGCATCGTCTACGACGGTCATCCGGCGCTCACCCGCATCGAGATGCCCGACGACTGGGTCGGCCACCCGCAGCGCAAGGACTACCCCCTCGGCGGCATCCCCGTCGAGTACCGCGGAGCGGAGATCCCGCCTCCGGACGAGCGGAGGTCGTACACGTGAGCAGCACGAAGTACACCGAATACGACGCCTACGCCGCCGAGGAGGCGGCCGAGGGCCGCGTCTTCGACGTGGGCGGGCAGGACTGGGACAAGGTCGTGTCCGGCGCGGAGGACGGCGGCGACGAGCGCCTCGTCGTCAACATGGGGCCGCAGCACCCGTCCACGCACGGGGTGCTCCGGCTGATCCTGACCCTCGACGGTGAGACGGTCACCGAGTGCCGGGTGGGCATCGGGTACCTGCACACCGGCATCGAGAAGAACATGGAGTACCGCACCTGGACGCAGGGCACCACGTTCTGCACGCGCATGGACTACCTCGCGCCGATCTTCAACGAGACGGCGTACTGCATGAGCGTGGAGAAGCTGCTCGGCGTCACCGACCGGATCCCCGAACGCGCGCAGATCATCCGCGTGATGATGATGGAGCTCAACCGCATCTCCTCTCATCTCGTGGCGATCGCCACGTTCGGCCTGGAACTGGGCGCGACGACGGTGATGCTCAACGGGTTCCTGGAGCGCGAGTACACGCTCGATCTCTTCGAGGAGATCACGGGCCTGCGCATGAACATGGCCTACGTCCGCCCGGGCGGCGTTGCCCAGGACCTTCCCAGCGGCGCGCTCAGCAAGGTCCGGGACTATCTGGACCGGATGCCGAAGCGGATCCAGGCGCTGCGGAAGCTGATGGACGCCAACCCCGTCTACCTGGCGCGCACGAAGGACGTCGCGTACCTGGATCTTACCGGCTGCATGGCGCTCGGCATCACCGGGCCCGTCCTGCGCGCGACCGGCATTCCGTGGGATCTGCGCAAGTCACAGCCCTACTGCGGCTACGAGACGTACGACTTCGAGGTCGCCACGCAGGAGTCCGCGGACGTCTACGGGCGCTACCTCGTGCGCATGCAGGAGATGGAGGAGTCCCTCAAGATCGTCGAGCAGTGCTACGAGCGGCTGCAGACGGTCAAGGGGCCCGTGATGATCGAGGACAAGAAGATCGGCTGGCCCGCGCAGCTGGCGATCGGCGCGGACGGCATGGGCAACTCGCCCCGCCACATCGCGCACATCATGGGCACCTCGATGGAGGCGCTGATCCACCACTTCAAGCTGGTGACGGAGGGCTTCCGGGTCCCGGCCGGGCAGGCGTACGCGCCGATCGAGTCGCCCCGCGGCGAGCTCGGGGCGCACGTGGTCAGCGACGGCGGCACCCGCCCGTACCGGGTGCACTTCCGCGAGCCGTCCTTCGTCAACCTGCAGGCCACGCCGGCGATGGCGGAGGGCGGCATGGTCGCGGACGTCATCGCGGCCGTGGCGAGCATCGACCCGGTCATGGGGGGAGTGGACCGATGACGTACGACACGGACGTGCGCGTCCGGCTCGAACGGGACGCCAAGGAGATCATCGGGCGGTACCCGAAGCCGCGGTCCGCGCTGCTGCCGCTGCTGCACCTGGTGCAGTCGGTGGACGGGCACGTCACGCAGGACGGCATCGAGTTCTGCGCCGAGCAGCTCGGGATCACGCCCGCGCAGGTCACCGGTGTCGCGACGTTCTACACGCAGTACAAGCACGCGCCGGTCGGCGAGTACCACGTCGGCGTCTGCATCAACACGCTGTGCGCGGTGATGGGCGGCGACCAGATCTGGGACGAGCTGTCCGAGCACGTCGGGGTGGGGCACGACGAGGCCACCCCGGACGGCAAGGTCAGCCTGGAGCGGATCGAGTGCAACGCGGCCTGCGACTTCGCGCCGGTGATGATGGTCAACTGGGAGTTCTTCGACAACATGACTCCCGCGAAGGCCAAGGAACTGGTCGACGACCTGCGCTCCGGTAAGGAAGTCCTTCCTTCACGCGGGCCGAACAAGCTGTGCGGCTGGAAGGACGCGTCCCGCGTGCTCGCCGGGTTCCCCGACGGCCGCGCGGGCGAGGGCGTCCAGGCCGGTCCGGAGTCGCTGCGCGGCCTGGAGCTGGCGAAGGAGCGCGGCTGGGCGGCGCCCCCGGCGGACGTCGACGCGCCGCGGCCGGACGAGCCGGTGCGGCCGTCCGAGGTGAGCGACCCGCCGCCGAACGAGCCCGGCGAGCCCATCGGCGGCGACGTCAAGCCGGGAACGCAGGAGGGGCGCAACAAGTGACCACCCTTACCCCGATCCTCACGAAGAACTGGGATCAGCCCGACTCCTTCACCCGCGCGGGCTACGAGCGCGAGGGCGGCTACAAGGCGCTGCGCAAGGCGCTGGGGATGGCGCCCGACGACATCGTCCAGCAGGTGAAGGACTCCGGCCTGCGCGGTCGCGGCGGCGCCGGGTTCCCCACCGGGATGAAGTGGGGGTTCCTGCCGCCGAGCAGCCCGAACCCGCGCTACCTCGTGGTGAACGCGGACGAGTCCGAGCCGGGCACGTGCAAGGACATCCCGCTGATGATGGCCAACCCGCACGTCCTCATCGAGGGCGTGATCATCAGCTCGTACGCGATCAAGTCGAACCAGGCGTTCATCTACGTGCGCGGCGAGGTGCTGCACGTCATCCGGCGGCTGCACCAGGCGGTCGCGGAGGCGTACGAGGCGGGCTACCTCGGCAGGAACATCCTCGGGTCCGGGTTCGATCTGGACGTCGTCGTCCACAGCGGCGCCGGGGCCTACATCTGCGGCGAGGAGACGGCGCTGCTGGACTCCCTGGAGGGGTTCCGCGGTCAGCCCAGGCTGAAGCCCCCCTTCCCGGCCGTGGCGGGCCTGTACGGCGGGCCCACCGTCATCAACAACGTCGAGTCGATCGCGTCGGTTCCCTCGATCGTCGGGAACGGGCCGGAATGGTTCGCCTCGATGGGCACCGAGAAGTCCCAGGGCTTCGGGATCTTCTCGCTGTCGGGGCACGTCACCCGTCCCGGCCAGTACGAGGCGCCCCTCGGGATCACGCTCCGGGAGCTGCTCGACATGGCGGGCGGGATCCGCGCGGGGCACCGGCTGAAGTTCTGGACGCCCGGCGGCTCGTCCACGCCGATCTTCACCGACGAGCACCTGGACGTCCCGCTGGACTTCGAGTCCGTCGGGGCCGCGGGGTCGATGCTCGGCACCCGCGCCCTGCAGATCTTCGACGAGACGACCTGCGTCGTCCGGGCCGTGCTGCGCTGGTCGGAGTTCTACGCGCACGAGTCTTGCGGCAAGTGCACGCCGTGCCGCGAAGGGACGTACTGGTACAAGCAGATGCTCAAGCGGCTGGAGGCCGGCAAGGGCGAGGAGGAGGACCTCGAGACCCTCCTCGACCTGTCCGACAACATCCTCGGCCGCTCGTTCTGCGCGCTCGGCGACGGCGCGACGAGCCCGGTCGTGTCGTCCATCAAGCTGTTCCGGGACGAGTACCTGCAGCACTTCGAGCAGGGCGGCTGCCCGTTCGACCCGGCCGAGTCCACCCTCTGGGCAGGTGCCTGATGACTGTTACCTCCGACGACAAGAAGGACGTCAAGCCGGCCGAGGAGATGGTGCAGGTCACCATCGACGGGTTCGAGATCGAGGTGCCGAAGGGCACGCTCGTCATCCGGGCCGCCGAGCTGCTCGGCATCCAGATCCCGCGGTTCTGCGACCATCCGCTGCTCGACCCGGTCGGGGCCTGCCGCCAGTGCCTGGTGGAGGTCCCGGACATGGGCAACGGGCGCGGCATGCCGAAGCCCGCGGCGTCCTGCACGACCACGGTCATGCCCGGCATGGTCGTCAAGACGCAGCTCACCTCGAAGGTCGCCGACAAGGCGCAGCACGGGGTCATGGAGCTGCTGCTGATCAACCACCCGCTGGACTGCCCGATCTGCGACAAGGGCGGCGAGTGCCCCCTGCAGAACCAGGCGATGTCCAACGGGCGCGGCGAGTCGCGGTTCACCGAGACCAAGCGGACGTTCCCCAAGCCGATCCCGCTGTCCAGCCAGGTGCTGCTCGACCGGGAGCGCTGCATCCAGTGCGCCCGCTGCACCCGGTTCTCCGACCAGATCGCCGGCGACGCGTTCATCGACCTGTTCGAGCGCGGCGCCAAGGAGCAGGTCGGCGCGGCGGAGGGCGAGCCGTTCCAGTCGTACTTCTCCGGCAACACCGTGCAGATCTGCCCCGTCGGGGCGCTGACCGGCGCCGCCTACCGGTTCCGGTCGCGGCCGTTCGACCTCGTCTCGCAGCCGAGCACCTGCGAGCACTGCGCGTCCGGCTGCGCGCTGCGCACCGACCACCGGCGCGGGAAGATCACGCGGCGGCTGGCGGGGGACGACCCGCAGGTCAACGAGGAGTGGAACTGCGACAAGGGCCGCTGGGCGTTCACCTACGGCACCCAGCCGGACCGGCTGACGCACCCGCTCGTCCGCAACGAGGACGGCGAACTGGAGGCCGCGTCGTGGCCGGAGGCGCTGACGATCGCGGCGCGCGGCCTCGCGGCGGCGCGCGGGTCGGCCGGGGTGCTCGCCGGCGGGCGCGGCACCCTCGAGGACGCCTACGCCTACGCGAAGTTCGCGCGGATCGCGCTCGGCACGAACGACGTCGACTTCCGGGCCCGCCCGCTGTCGGCGGAGGAGGCCGACTTCCTCGCCTCGTCCGTCGCGGGCCGTTCCATCGAGGTGTCGTACGCCGACCTGGAGGCGGCGCCGGCCGTCCTGCTCGCCGGGTTCGAGCCCGAGGAGGAGTCGCCGATCGTCTTCCTGCGGCTCCGCAAGGCGTTCCGCAAGAACGACCTGAAGGTGTACGCGGCGGCGCCGTTCGCGACCCGCGGCCTGCGGAAGGTCGGCGGGACGCTCCTGCCGACCCGTCCGGGCGCCGAAGCCGAGACGATCGGCGCGCTGATCGCGGACGCCTCCTTCGCGGACGTCCGGGGGCTCCTGGAGACGCCCGGCGCGGTGATCCTCGCCGGTGAGCGGCTCGCGACCAGCCCCGGCGCCCTGTCCGCGGCGGTCCGGCTGGCGAAGGCGACCGGCGCCCGGCTCGCGTGGGTGCCGCGCCGGGCCGGGGAGCGCGGCGCGGTGGAGGCCGGGGCGCTGCCCGGGCTGCTGCCGGGCGGCCGCCCGGTCGTCGTCGACGCCGCCCGCGCGGAGGTCGCGCGGGCGTGGGGCGTCGCCGAG
>NZ_JBHTJA010000118.1:0-18726 GCF_042675525.1 Actinomadura sediminis | reverse complement strand
CCGCCGCGAACGCGCCCGCCCGCAGCCCGTGCGCGTGGAGGACGTCCGCGCCGCGCAGCAGCGTCCGCAGCCGCCCCACGGCCTTCGCGTCCCGCAGCGGGCGGGGCCGGTCGGCGAGGTCCACGGCCGCGAACCGGACGCCCGGCCGCGCGAACCCGAACCTGTCCTCGGTGTCGGCGGGCCCGCACACCACCACCCGCGCGCCGCGCTCGGCGAGCCCGGCCGCGACCGACCGCACGTGCCGGCCGACGCCGCCCGCCGCCGTCCCGAGGACGAGCGCGACCCGCAGCCCGTCCAGGCCCGCCTCGTCCGCGGGCGGCCGCATCTCGTACTCAGGCATCCGGCCCGACCTTCCTGGTGAGGACGGCCCGCAGGTCCCGGCCGTCGATGACGAACACGATGATCACGAATACCGCGGCGGCGACGGCGACCGCCGCGACCGCGGAGCCGACCGCCGCCACCTGGCTCCCGGCCCCGATCAGCGCGGTGACGGCGTATCCGGCGGCGCCGCCCCCGGCGCCGCCCGCGACCCCGGCCTCGAGTGCGCGCGGGACGCCCCGCAGCGCGGCGCGCCCGCGCACCCGCGCGAGCAGCGCGAGCAGCAGCGCCCCGGACAGCGTCATCCCGATGGCGTTCCCGGCGCCGAGCGCCGCGACGACCCACGCCCGGTCCACCAGGTGGACCAGGAGCAGATCGGCGGCCATCACCGTCCCCCAGCCCGCCACCACGACCGCGGCCGCCGCCCGGCCGCGGTCGCAGGCGTACAGGACGCGCTGCCCGACGTGGGCGACGATCCCGTAGCCGAGCAGTCCGGGCGCGAAGGCCAGGACGGCGCGCGACAAGACGTCCTGCTGGGCGGGTTCACCCGGGTTGAACAACACGGAGATCGGAAGCGCGACGGCGGCGAGCGACGCGGCTCCCGCGCACGACACCAGGAGCACCGCCCGGGTCGTCGACGAGGTGACGGCGTCGAACCGCTCCCGCTCGTCCGCGCCGCCGCGCGCCGACAGGATCGGGAACGCGCTCGTGGCGATCGGCACGACCAGGACCGCCCACGGCAGCAGGTAGACCGCCCACGCGTACTGGTAGTTGTTCAGAGCCCCGCGCGTCCCCTGCCAGCTCAGCGTCATCACCAGCAGCGTCGACAGCTGCTGCGCCGCGACCGTGGCGATCCCGGCGGCGGCGAGTCGCCGCACCCGCGCCGCCACCCCGTCGGGGAAGCGCAGTGCGGGCCGCAGCCCCAGCCGCAGCCGCCGGGCCGCGATCCCGGCCGTGGCGGCCATGGCCACCGCGCCGAGCGCGGTCCCGATGGCCAGGGTCAGCTCCGCCGAACGCGGCAGATGCTCCAGATCGTTGACGTAGGCGCGGCCGAGCGGCGCGAACGCCAGGTACGCGCCGATCACGACGATGCTCGAAATCAGCGGCGCCAGAGCGGGCGCGACGAACCGGCGGTGCGACTGCAGCAGCCCGTAGAAGACGACCGCCACCGCGTACATCACCATCTGCGGCGCGGTGATCGCGAGCATGGTGGCGGCGACGTCGACGATCTGCCCGCCGTCGCAGCCCGGCATCCGCTCGTCGGCGATGAACCCGACGATGGGGCGGGCGGCCAGGGCCATCACCGCCGACAGCGGCACCGTCAGCAGGACGACCCAGGTCAGCAGCGCCGACCCGGTCCGCCGTACCTCCTCCCGGTCACCGCGGTCGGCGGCCCCGGCCAGCACCGGCACGACCATGCTGGTGAGGGCGCCGCCCGCGACGATCTCGTACACGATCAGCGGGAACATCGTCGAGGTCGAGTACGCCTGCCCGAGGCACGACGTGGTGACGGTCTGCGACAGCGCGTACGTCCGGCCGAACCCGGCGAGCCGGGACAGGACCGTGATGATCGCGATGACGAGGGCGGCCCCGGCGATGCCGCCGGTCAGGCGGCGCAGGGACGGGGGCATGCTCGGCGTTCTCTGGGATGCGGGGTCACGTCGGAAAGGGGGGCGCCCGCCTACACCGCGTCGGCGGCGGGCGCGCCGTCCTCCACGGAACCGGCCTGCGGCGGCACCGCCGCGTTCGCGGCCGCTCCGGCGGCTTCGGGGACGGGGCGGCGGCCGAGCATGTCGATGCGGTGCAGCACCGGCGTGTCCCGGATCACCTTGGTGAAGCTGATCTTCTCGCTGGCGGCGTTCAGCCCGACGACGGCGGCGAGCACGGCGAGGCGCGGGCCCCGGCCGAGGCGGGCGGCGGCGAGGCCGAGCAGCGCGCCGAGGGCGTTGGCTCCGGTGTCGCCGAGCATCGCCCGTTCGGCGAGGTCCTCGGGGAGGAGCGCGGCGGCGGCGCCGAGCGGCGCGGCGACCACCGCGGACCCGGCGGACGTCAGCGCCAGCGGCGCCCCGGTGATCAGCCCGACCTTGACGGCGCGGCCGGGACGCAGGTCGAACAGGTTCATCAGGTTGGCGCTCCCGGCGACGAGCGCGCCGTTGACCAGGGTGTCGAACGCGCGGCCGGTGCGGGTCGGCGCCGGGGACCCGGCGGTCGCGGCGGCGGCCAGGCCGGTCGCGCCGATCCCGAGGATCTTCACGGCGCCGCTGGTGACCTCACCGCGGGCGAGGGCGCCGAGGTGGCCCTTGAAGCCGCGGGACGTGCCCGAGCCCGTCAGGTCGTCGTAGCCGCCGAGGACGGCGGAGCCGTCGGCCGACAGCAGCGCGGCGGCGGGCGTCCGGCCGCCCGGCCCGGACCCGAGGCCGGGGGCGAGGAGGCCGCCCACGACGGCGGCCGCCACGAACGCGGGGCCCTCCAGCAGGGTGACGGGCTCGCCGCGATGGTTCGTGCGGCCCCAGACCTCCGCGCCCGGGGCGCCGTTCAGGCCGGGGGGGCGGCGGGTCAGCGCCGTGTAGGCGGCGCGGGCCGCGACGGCGCCGAGCGCCGCGCCGGCCGCCGTCCGCAGGATCCCGCGTGCCGCGCCGGTGCGTCCCGCCGTGCCCCTGCCGTCCATCAGGTCACCCGCTCTTCCCCGCCGTGGGCGCGGGCGAGGGCAGGTAGCCGCTCACCCCGGCGCCCGTCCCGTACTGCCCGGACTCGCCGCTCAGCTCCTTCTGCAGCGCCAGGATCGCCACGACCTGCCCGGAGACGGTGTCCACGATGTCGACGGTGGAGACCGACTCGGCGGTGTCGGAGTCGCGCAGCGCCGCGATCAGCCCGCCGTCGCTCGCGGCGGGCGGCGGGCCGCCCACGACGGTACCGCTTCCGGCGGCGTCGAGGGCGGAGGCCAGCGAGATCAGCGCCTCGTTGTCGTGGTCGCCGCCCTCGTAGGCGTAGGCGGCGGCCGGGGCGACCATGACGGCCAGGGTCGCGCGGCGGCCCGGCTCGCCGGTCGTGGTGACGTACCCGGCCTCGGTGAACGCGCCGAGGACGGCCCCGGTCGCGGCGTCCTCGCGGCCGGCCTCGGCCGGGTCGCGGGTGACGAGCGCGCTCGCCAGCACGGCGCCCGCCTTGTCGTAGGTGCCGGCGTCCGCGGGGAACTCGACCCCTTCGGCCTTCAGCCGGCCGGCGAGCGCGTCGACGGTGGCGCGCTGGTCGTCGTCCAGGAGCTTCTTCTGGACGGTGACGCGGCCGGTGACGGCGGCACCGGCGTTCTTCACCAGCTCGCCGACCCGCTCGATGCTGTCGTCGCCCGCACCGGGCGTCTCGACCAGGACCACGGACTGGCCCTTGAGGCGGTTCTCGACGATCTGCGGGGCCAGCACCCCGGCGAACTGCTCTTGGCCCTGGACCTTGTGGTTCAGCTTGCGCTGCTCCTCCCGGGCCTGCTGGGCGCTGTCGGCGGCGGAGTTGGCCTGCTCGCGCAGGGTCTCGCTGACCGAGTTCGACAGGGTGGTGGAGCCCAGCACGATGCCGAGCGCGAGCGCGAGGAAGATCGCGACGATGGAGACGAGGTGGTATCGGAAATCGATCACGAGAAGAGTCCGGTGAGCCAGAAGACGAAGGCGTGCCAGCGATCGGCCAGCAAGGGGCCGATGACGCCTCCCGCCGGCGACGTGGCGACGGCGGTGACGATGGCGACGAGCGCGCCGAGGACGAGGAACAGCAGCGACCAGGTGGAGATGCGGCTGCGGTAGAGCCTGCTGACGCCCTTGGCGTCGACGAGCTTGCTGCCGACCCGCAGCCGGGTGAGGAACGTGCTCGCCATGCCCGCACGGCCCTTGTCGAGGAACTCCTCCATGTTGGCGTGCGTGCCGACCGCGACGATGAGCGAGGCGCCCTTCTCGTCGGCGAGGAGCATCGCGCAGTCCTCGCTGGTGGCCGTGGCCGGGAAGGTGATGGCGTCCTGCCCGAGCTCCTGCACCCGCTTGAGGCCGGGCGCCCGGCCGTCCCGGTAGGCGTGCACGACGATCTCCGCGCCGCAGGTCAGCGCGTCGTCGGAGACCGAGTCCATGTCCCCGACGATCATGTCGGGGCGGTAGCCGGCCTCCAGCAGCGCGTCGGCGCCGCCGTCGACGCCGATGAGCACCGGCCGGTACTCGCGGATGTAGGGCCGCAGGGTGGCGATGTCCTCGCGGTAGTGGTAGCCGCGGACGACGATCAGCGCGTGCCGCCCGTTCAGCTTCGTCCGCACCTCGGGGACGCCGACGCCGTCGATGAGCAGGTCGCGCTCGCGCTTGACGTACTCCATCGTGTTGGCGACGAACGCCTCGAGCTGCGTGGACAGCCCGGCCTTGGCCTCGACGAGGGCGGCGTCGACGGTCTCGGCGGTCTGCGCCATGCCCTTGGTGACGACCTCGTCGCCGCGGAAGACGGTGCAGTCCTCGATGCGGACCTGGTCGCCCTCCTGCAGCTTGGTGAAGATCTCCGGGCCGACGTCGTCGACCAGCGGGATCCCGGCCTCGACCAGGATCTGCGGGCCGAGGTTCGGATAGCGCCCGGAAATGCTGGGCGCGACGTTGACGACCGCACCGACCTGGCACGACACCAGCGCCTCCGCGCTGACCCGGTCGAGGTCGACGTGGTCGATGACGGCGACGTCGCCGGGCTGCAGCCGCTTGGTGAGGTTCTTGGTGCGGCGGTCGAGGCGGACGGTGGCGCTGACCCCCTGCCGCCCGTCGTCGCGGCCGCGGCCCAGCGCGAGCACGCGGCGCGGCAGCCGCTGGGCGAGACCGGCGCGACGCTCGGTGGTGGGTGTCGGGTCGTTCATCGCTTGCCATCCTGCCAGAGCACGGGCGCGAACGACGGTAAGGACGAACGTCCAGGCGTGTCCGTTCCCGCACCCTCTGTAGTCTTTGGGGCTTCGTCGAGGCGCGTACCGCACCCTCGACGTCTATGACGCGCCCGGGGACGCCCTGGTTCGGTCACCGTTCGTCCGCGGCCATCGCGAGCAGTTCCTCGGCGTGGGCGCGGCCGAGCTCGGAGTCCTCCAGCCCGGCGAGCATCCGGGACAGCTCCCGCACCCGGCCTTCGCGGTCGAGGGCGGTGACGCCGCTGCTGGTGACGGTGCCGTCGTCGGACTTCTCCACCAGCAGGTGCTGGTCGGCGAACGCGGCGACCTGCGGCAGGTGCGTGACGACTATCACCTGCGCGTTGCGGGCCAGCCGGGCCAGCCGGCGGCCGATCTCGACGGCCGCCTTGCCGCCGACGCCCGCGTCGACCTCGTCGAACACGAACGTGGGAACGGGGTCGGCGCCCGCGAACACCACCTCGATCGCCAGCATCACGCGCGACAGCTCGCCGCCCGAGGCGCCCTTGTGCAGCGGCAGCGGCCGCGACCCCGGGTGCGGCGCGAGCCGCACCTCCACCTCGTCCACGCCGTGCGGGCCGTAGTCGCCGGCCGCGGTCACGGTGACCTCGACGCGGGCGTGCGGCATCGCGAGGGCGGTCAGCTCGTCGGTGACGGCGGCGGAGAACCGTTCGGCGGCGCGGGTCCGGACGGCGGTCAGCTCGGCGGCCTCGGCGGCGAGCCGCTCGGTCAGCTCGGCGTGCTCGGCCGTCAGCTCCTCGATCCGGTCGTCGTCGCCCTCCAGCTCGGTGAGCCGCGCCGCCGACCGCCGCGACCACTCCAGCACCTCGGCGAGGCTCTCCCCGTACTTGCGGGTCAGCGCCGTCAGCTCGGCGCGCCGCTCCTGGACGACCGCGAGCCGCGCGGGGTCGGCGTCCACGGACTCGGCGTAGGCCGCCAGGTCGGTGCCGACGTCGGAGATCAGGTAGCCGGCCTCGGCGAGCCGGTCGGCGAGCGCCGCCAGCTCCGGGTCGTGCTCGCGGACGGCGTCCAGCGCGTTGCGTGCCTGCCCGAGCAGGCCCGTGACGTTCGCGGCCTCGAACGCCGCCGCCGGGTCGCCGAGCAGCGCCTCGTGGGCGGTGTCGGCGGCGCCGCGCAGCGCGTCGGCGTGCCCGAGGCGCTCCTCCTCGGCGGCCAGCTCGACGTCCTCGCCCTCGCGGGGGTCGGCCTTCTCGATCTCCTCCAGGCCGAACCGGAGCATCTCGGCCTCCTGCGCGCGCTCGCGCGCCCGCGTGGTGATCTCCTCGAGCAGCGCCGCGACCTTCCGGTGCCGCTGGTAGGTCTTCGTGTAGGCGCGCATCGGCTTGGTGAGCGACCCGCCCGCGTACCGGTCGAGGGCGGCGCGCTGCCGCGCGGTCTGCAGCAGCCGCTGCTGGTCGGACTGCCCGTGCACGGCGACCAGGTCGTCGGCGAGGTTGATCAGCAGGCTGACCGGGACGGACCGGCCGCCGAGGAACGCCCTGGAGCGGCCCTCCGCCGACACCGACCGGGTGACGATCAGCGCGCCGTCGTCCAGCTCGCCGCCGGCCTCCTCGACGCGCTCGACGACCCGGCCGCCGGGGTCGACCACGATCCGGCCCTCGATGGTGGCCCGGTCGGCTCCCGGCCGGACCCGCTGCGGGTCGGCCCGCCCCCCGAACAGCAGCCCCAGGCTGGTGACCACCATCGTCTTTCCGGCCCCGGTCTCCCCCGTGACGACGTTGAAACCCGGCGACAGATCGAGCACGGCCTCGTCGATCACCCCGAGGCCCTGAATCCGCACCTCATCGACCATCGGACGCACCAGCGTCACAACCCTCCGCAAACGATTCCCCGATCGGCGCCTGTGGAGATTATCCCTTCTGCTCCCCTGCCGCCTCCCCGGGCGCTCCGGGGGCGCCGTCCGGACGGCCGCCGCCGGGCGCGCCGCCGGACGGGTCCGGCGGGCCGTCGCCGCACCCGTCCGGAACCCGCATGACCTGCCGGTCCTCGGTGGGGGGCGTCGGATGCGCGGGCTGCCGGACGCGGCCGCGCCAGCCCGTCACCGGCAGGCCGAACTTGGTGACCAGCCGGTCGGTGAAGGGGGTGAGGTGGAGCCGCGCCAGCCGCACCGGCTCGGCGCCGCGCCGCACCTCCACCCGCGCGCCGGGCGGCAGGTCGAGGGTGCGGCGCCCGTCGCACCACAGGACCGCGCCGGGCGTGTCGGCCAGCACCTCCACCGCGACGGACGAGCGGGGCGACACCACCAGCGGGCGGGCGAACAGCGAGTGCGCGCTGATCGGCACGACGAGCATCGCCTCGACCTCCGGCCACACGACGGGCCCGCCCGCCGAGAACGCGTACGCCGTCGACCCGGTGGGCGTGGCGCACACCACGCCGTCGCAGCCCCAGTTCGACAGCGGGCGGCCGTCGATCTCGGCGACGACCTCCAGCATCCGTTCCCGCTCGGACTTCTCGATGCTCGCCTCGTTCAGCGCCCACGTGGTGCCCATCACCGTGCCGTTGCGGCGGACGGTGACGTCGATCGTCATCCGCTCCTCGACCTCGTACTGGCGGGTGCACACCCGGTCGACGGTGGCGGCGAGGTCCTCGCGCTCGGCCTCCGCGAGGAAGCCCACGTGCCCGAGGTTGACGCCCAGCAGCGGCGTCCCGGCCGCGCGGGTCAGGTCGGCGGCGCGCAGCAGCGTCCCGTCCCCGCCCAGCACCACGACGACCTCGGCGCCCTCGGCGGCCGTCGCGTGCGGCATGACCTGCACGCCCCGGCAGCCGATGTCGTCGGCCTCGTCCGCCAGCACCCGCACCGCGATGCCGGCCTGGGACAGCCGCTCGATCACCAGCTGGGCGCTGCGGACCGCCTCGGGCCGCCCGGTGTGCGCCACGACCAGCACCGACCTCGTGCTCATGCTCTCGCCCCACTCCCCGCCGCGCCGAGATGTACCGACGTGTTGACGAACGTCCCCGTACCCGGCGTTCCCGGTTCGGCCGTCCGTACCGTTTCCGTGACGTTCCGCGCCGCCCGGGCGCTCACTGCGGGCCCTCCGCGACGGCCTTCGCGAGGGCGTCCTCGTCCAGGGCCGGGGCGCCCGCCCGCAGCCACAGGAAGTACTCGACGTTGCCGGACGGGCCGGGCAGCGGGCTCGCGGTCACCCCGCGCACGCCCAGGCCGAGGGTGGCCGCGTGCGCCGCGACGCCGCGCACGGCGTCCGCGCGCAGCTCCGGTTCGCGCACGACGCCGCCCGCGCCGACGCGGTCCTTGCCGACCTCGAACTGCGGCTTCACCATGACGGCGTAGTCCGCGTCGGGCGCGGCGCAGCGCCGCACCGGCTCCAGGACCAGCTTGAGGGAGATGAACGACAGGTCGCCCACGACGAGGTCGGGCGGCGGCCCGCCGCCCAGCATCGCGGGCTCCAGGTCTCGGATGTTCACCCGCTCGAGCACCGTGACGCGGTCGTCGGTCCGCAGCGACCACGCGATCTGCCCGTACCCGACGTCCACGGCGAAGACGTGCGCGGCGCCGGCGCGCAGCAGCACGTCGGTGAATCCGCCGGTGGAGGCTCCGGCGTCCAGGCAGCGGCGGCCCGCGACCGCGAGGCCGGGGAACGCCGCCAGCGCGCCGGCGAGCTTGTGCCCGCCGCGCGAGACGTACTCGGGCCCGGTCCCGGCCTCGTCCACCACGATCGCGGCGCCGGTCTCCACCTGCGTCGCGGCCTTGGCGGCGCGCTGCCCGCCGACGCGGACCCGCCCGTCGCCGATCAGCTGCGTCGCGTGCTCCCGCGACCGCGCGAGACCGCGCCGCACCAGTTCGGCGTCCAGCCGCCGGCGTGCGCTCATGCCCGGGGGCGCAGGGCGTCGGGGAACGCGGGCCGGGGCCGCGGCGGCGCGGGGCGGCCCGCGTCGTCCGTCCCGCCCTCGGGGGCGCTCTCGGCGGAGATGAGCAGCTCCTGGAGGCTCCGGTGGACGTCCTCGAACACCGCCACGTGCTCGGGGACCGGCCGTCCGGCCAGGTCGCCGAGCCGGGCGAGGACGGCGTCCACGCGCGGGTCGCCGGTGGGTTCGGGCGGCGGCGCCGCCGGGAACTCCGGTTCCGGCGGCGGTTCCGCCGCCGGCGCGGCCTCCGCGGCCTCGTCGGACATCACCTTTACCTCCCTGCAACTTCCCCGGCGCGCCTGGAGTCGCCCCGGGCTCGGTCAGAACGCTACCGTCCCACTGACACGATCGTTGCGGACGGAAACGGGGAACGGCCTGACCATGGCGAACGAGCAGGACTGCCGGGCGGCGCTGGACAAGATCGTCGCGCGTATCGCGGAGGTGGACGCCGACCGGCTCGCCGAGCACGTCGTCGAACGGACGATCAGCTGCCGCGTCCCCGACCTCGGCGTGGCCTACCGGACCCGCCTGCACGCGGACGGCCTCGACCAGGTCCGGCCGGACGACGACCCGGGGAGCGCGCAGGTCAGGCTGACGGTCGGCAGCGACGACCTGGTGGCGCTCGCCGACGACGAGCTGAACCCGGCGAGGGCGTGGGCCACCGGCCGCCTCAAGATCGAGGCGAGCATCGGCGACCTGCTGCGGCTCCGCAGGCTCCTCTAGCCGAGCCCGATCGCCCGCAGCGCCCCGGCGAGACCGTCCGCGGGCGGCGGCTCCGCGGTGCTCCAGGCGGCGGACGCCAGCGCGCGGAGGCCGTCGTAGGGGTCGCCGGAGCCGCCGACGGCGAACGCGTCGCCGTCCCGCCGCACCGTCCAGCCGCCGCAGCGATGCACGTCCCCCGCCACGACCGCCTCGGGGTGCGGGACGAGCAGGCCCGTCAGGTCGGGCGCCAGGTAGGACGGGCGGCGGTGCGGCGGCGCGGTCAGGGCGCCGAGGGGGTCGGTCACCCCGGTGAGCACCAGCATGCTGTCGGCGCCGCCGTTGTGCGCGCCCTCGATGTCGGTGTCGAGCCGGTCCCCGACGACGAGGGGCCGCCGCGCGCCCGTCCGCCGGATCGACTCGCGGTGCAGCGGCCGTTCCGGCTTGCCCGTGACGATCGGCGCGACGCCGGTCGCGCTCTCGATCACCCGCAGCAGCGACCCGTTCCCCGGATGCGGCGGGCCGTCGCCGCCCGGGAGCGTCAGGTCGCCGTTCGACCCGACGAACAGCGCGCCCCGCGCGACCGCCATCCCGCCCTGCGCGAACAGCCCGTACCCGAGTCCCGGATCGTAGCCCTGCACCACCGCCGCCGTCCGCCCGGAGGCCACCGACACCGGGCGCAGGCCCTCGCCGTACAGGGCGTGCCGCAGCCCCATCCCGCCGACGACCAGCACCTCGGCGCCCGCCGGGAGCCGCTCGGCCAGCAGCCGCGCCGCCGCCTGCGCCGACGTCACCACGTCGTCCGGCGCGGCCGGCACGCCGACCTCGGTGAGCAGCGCCGCGACCGCCGACGGCGTCCGGGAGGCGTTGTTGGTGACGAACGCCGTGCGCTGCCCCGCCGCGCGGGCCTTGGCCACCGCCTCGGCCGCCGCCGGGACGGGCCGGCGGCCGATGTAGACGACACCGTCCAGGTCCAGCAGGGCGACGTCGTACACCTCGCACAGCGGACGTTCACTGCCCTTCATCGCACTCCCTCCGGTCGGACACCCGGACGATCGTACGGTGCGGGGCTACTCGCCGGTAGTCACCGTCGGGCCTCGAGGGTGGCGCGGGCGTGCCGGAGCTCGCGCTCGTAGTCCTTGTTCCCCGGCCGCATCGCCGCGGCCAGCGCCAGCTGCTGCACCGCGCCCTCGAAGTCGCCCATCCGGCTGAGCGACAGGCCGAGCCCGAACCGCGCGTAGTCCTCGGCGGGCTCCTCCTCGACGATGCTCTGGAAGCTCTCGGCCGCCGCCCCGAACTGCCGCGCCCCGAACTGCGCCCGCCCGAGCGCCTCCCGGATGCTGTGCGACCCCGGCTCCGCCTCGGCCGCCCGCGTCAGCAACTGCAGCGCCGCCCCCGCGCTGCCCGCCCGCAGCAGCTCGAGCCCTCGCGTGTACCACTCGTAGACGCCGCCCGCGGGGGCGGCGAGATCCTCGCCGGGGGAATCGTCCGGCCTGCCCGGTCCTTGAACACTCACGTGGACCTCCCCTCGCACATACGCCCCTTTGAACGTACCCACTGGAACCCGGACCGCCTCCCGGCGATTACCATGCACCCGGTGGACGACACCGTGGACGAACCCCCGGGCGACATCCCGGGCATCCCCGACGACATCGGGCCCGAGGAGTTCAGCGCCCGCGTCTTCGGCTCGGCGGGGTTCGCCTCCGGCCCGTCCGGCGGCCTCGAACTCGCGCCGTTCCGCGGCGTCCGGTTCGTCCCGGAGGTCGCCGGGGACCTCGCCGCCGTCACCACCCCGCCCTACGACCTGATCGACGACACGGCCGTCCGGCGGCTGCTGGCGAGCGGCGGGCACAACATCGTGCGGCTGAACATGCCGCGCGCCACCGGAGAGGGCTACGCCGACGCCGGACGCACCCTCCGCCGCTGGCTCGCCGACGGCGCCCTCGCGATCGACCCCGAACCCGCCCTGTACGTCTACGAGGCGTCGCGGGACGGGACGGTCCTGCAACGCGGCCTCATCGGCGGCCTCGGCGTCCGCGCGGAAGCCGACCGGACCGTGCTGCCCCACGAGGACGTCTTCCCCGGCCCGGTCCGCGACCGGCTCGCCCTGATGGCGGCCACCGAGGCCAACCTGGAGCCGATCTTCCTGGTCTACGAGGGCGGCGCGGACGCCGCGCGCATCGTCGACGACGCCGCCCGCGCCGATCCTCTGCTGGAGATCGCCGCCGACGGCCGCACGCACCGGCTCTGGCGCGTCACCGACCCCTCCCTGCACGACCGCGTCGCCGCCGACCTGCGCGGACGCCGCGCCCTCATCGCCGACGGCCACCACCGCTACGCCACCTACCGCGCCCTGCAGGCCCGCCACCGCGCCGCCGGCCACGGGGCGGGCCCGTGGGACCGCGGCCTCGCCCTCCTCGTCGACTCCACCCGCTACCCGCCGCACCTGGGCGCCATCCACCGCGTCCTGCCGGGCCTCCGCCCCGACGACGCCGCCGACCGCGCCCGCAAGGTGTTCCGCGTCACCGACCTGCCCGACGACGACACCGCCGTCCGCGCGCTCGCCGCCGCGCCGCGCCCCGCGTTCCTGCTCGGCGGCGGCGACGTTCCGCGCCTGCTCACCGACCCCGACCCGGGCGCGCTCGCCCGCGTCATGCCGTCCGACCACTCGCCGCAGTGGCGCCGCCTCGACACGGCCGTCCTCGACCACCTGCTGATCGAGGACGCCTGGAACGTGCCCGCGAACGAGAACGCGATCGAGGTCGTGCACGACGACCCGTCCGCCGCGATCGACCGCGCCCGCCGGACGGGCGGCACCGCGGTCGTGCTCAACCCGCTGCGCGTGGAGGACGTCCTCGCCGTCGCGGACCGGGGCGAACGCGTCCCCCGCAAGTCCACGTCCTTCGGCCCGAAACCCCGCACCGGCCTCGTCCTCCGCCTCCTCGGAACGGAACTGTGACCCGCGGCGCCCATCAAGCCAGCGCGGCCATCGCGTGCTCCTCCGCCTCCTCGACGAGCGCGTCATGGTCATCGGGTCTCATGAGGTCGGTGGGGGGAGACGTTGAGCAGCACCACGTAGTCGCCGATGCGCGTCATGCTCTGGTACTCGAACCTCCATTCCCCGTTATCCGCGGTGAGCGTGAAGATCGTGACGCGGCGGCTGCGGCCGGGCTTCTCCGTCACGTTGTCGGCGTACAGTTCGGCCCGCAGGCCGTCCGGCCTCTCATAGGCGTGACAGTCCTCGGATATCCGCCGCGCCATCACCCGTTCCGCCTCCGCTGCGGGCAAATGGACGATGGTCTCGTCGACGACGGAGCGCCACCTGAGGTCCTCCCATATGGCCAGCGCGGTGGGCGAGCCACCGGCGGCCGGCCCCAGGGCCCTGATCCGCCCAGGAGTCGACCGCGCCGCCGTGCACCCCTCATCGTCGAACTCCCCTTCCTTCAGCAGGTGCTTCAGCACCTCGCCGTAAGGCCCGACGGCCGGCCCGAAGGCCTCGGAAAGCGCGCCCGCGGGCCCATCGTCCTTCATCGGGAGCATCGCCTCCCACAGCCGGTTCCGCTCGGTCCGGGTAACGGAGCCGAACCGGGTGAGCCCGTCGTCGGCCCTGATGGCGACCTGTCTTGCGGTCTCGCCGATCACGTCGAGGGGCGCTCCCGGCAGAACTCCGATGGGCGACGTCCGGACGGCGGAACCGGCGCACACCGCGAACAGCAACGCGGTCGCCGACGCCGCCGGGAAAAAGGGATGGATCTTCACCTGGCGGTCATAGGGAACTGGCCAGGAGCGGCCGTCCGGAGCGATGATCGACGGATGGACGACACCACGACCACGATCACGCCGCTCGGCGGCGACGTGTACGAGATCGACACGCGGATGGCGGGCTACAGCGGCATCACCGCCGGGTACCTGATCCTGGGCGACCGGCCGTGCCTGGTCGAGCCCGGGACGTCCGGCTCGGCCCCGGTCGTCGAGGCCGCGCTGCGGGAGCTCGGCGTGGGCGCGGACGACCTGGCGACCGTCGTCGTCACCCACATCCACCTCGACCACGCGGGCGGCGTCGGCGACATCGCGCGCATGTACCCGCGCGCCGAGGTCGTCGTCCACGAGAAGGGCGCCCGGCACCTCGCGGACCCGTCCCGGCTCATGCGCAGCGCCCGGATGGTGTACGGCGACAGCCTCGACACGCTGTTCGGCGAGCTGAAGCCGACGGACGCCGCCCGCATCCGCGCCGTCGAGGAGACCGGGACGATCGACCTCGGCGGCGGGCGGCGCCTCGAGTCGCACCACTCCCCCGGCCACGCCAAGCACCACGTCGGGCTGATGGACTCCCAGACCGGCGACCTGTACGTCGGCGACGCCGCGGGGGTGTACATCCCCGAGACGGCCGACGTGCGCCCCGCGACGCCGCCGCCGGACTTCGACCTCGACACCACGCTGGCGTCCCTCGGCAAGTTCCGGGCGCTGGGCCCGCAGCGGCTCCTGTTCGCGCACTACGGGCCCGTCACCGAGGTCGAGGACACGCTGGAACGCTCCGCCGAGGAACTGCGGGTCTGGGTCGACCACGTCAAGGACGCCCGCGACCAGGGCCTCGACCTGGACCACGCCGTCGCGATGGTCGTGGAACGCACCCGCGACCGCTACGCCGTGTCCCGTCCGGACGTCGACCCGGAGATCGCCGCGAAGTACGAGGTGCTCAGCAGCGCCGAGAGCAACGTCGCCGGGATCATGCACGCCCTCGACCGGCACGCATGATGCGCGTCAGCGGCGGAACGGACCGGTGACCTCGTACGTCCGCCCGTCCGTTCCGCCGATGAACCCGCTCTCGCCCCGCTGCGACGAGAAGTACAGGCGCGTCCCGTCCGGGCTGAACGCCGGTCCGGTGATCTCCGACTCGTCGTGCCCCACGACCCGCAGCACCGGCGCGACGATCCCGTCCGGGGTGATGATGTTGATCTCCATGTTGCCGCCGTCCTCGGCCACGTAGAGGTCGCCGGACGCCGAGGCGGTCACGTTGTCGACGCCCGTCAGCGGCGCCTCGCCGCTCACCAGGTCGTCGTCGTAGACGATCTCGAGCCGCTCGGCCGCCGCCCGGTACGCCCACACGCGCCCGTCGCCCTTCGTCGTGAAGTAGCAGGTCCCGTCGCTGTAGTGACAGCCTTCGCCGCCGTCGAACCGCATCGCGCCGTCGACCTGGTCCCGTGTCGGCGTCCACCAGAACTCCGGTCGCGGCACGTCCGCCCACCGGACGGCCCCGGGCCCGGAGCCGACGAGCACCTGCAGCGTCCCGGCCGACAGGTCGCCCCACGTCTCGGGCACGAACCGGTAGAAGCAGCCGTCCCCCTGGTCCTCGGTGAGGTACACGACGCGCCGATCCGGGTCGCACGCCGCGGCCTCGTGCTTGAACCGCCCCATCGCGGGCCGCGCCACCGCGTCGGCCTCCCCGCGCGGATCGGTCTCGAACACCAGGCCCCAGTCGTGCTCTTCGCACGACAGCCACGTGTTCCACGGCGTCCCGCCGCCCGCGCAGTTCAGCGTCGTCCCGTTCAGGATCCGGTACGCCGACCTCACCCGGCCGGACGCGTCGAAACGCACGGCCGACGCGCCGCCCACGACCGGAACCTCCGAGTTGCTCACGTAGATCCAGCCGTCCCCGTCGGGGAAGCAGGCGCCGCCGTCCGGCGCCGGATGCCACGTGTACCGGGTGCCCTCCACCCGCTGCAGCGATCGCGCGACGACCCGGCCGCTGAACCCTTCCGGAAGCTGCAGCCCGTTCGCGTCGGCCGCCCGCAGCGGCCCGTACGGGCTCGGGCCGGGCTGCGCGGGACCGTCGGCGAACGCCCGGCGCCACAGCGCCCCGGGGAGCGCGGCCGCACCACCGGCTGCCGCCGCGGCGTACAGGAACTTGCGTCGATCAAGGGACATGATGCTCCCAAGGAGTCGGAAAACGCCGGGAACATATCCCGACGAATCCCCCCGAACGGCAACGGTCCCGTGACTATCGAATGAAAGATCACGTCCGTCAATACCGCTCTCCCGCGGACGCCGCCGACGAGGCGCGGAGCGCGAGGAGGGAGCGAAAGCCCAATGGACGCGAGCGCGAGCGCCGGCGAATGCCGGCGGTCAGCAACACCGGCCGCTTCCTGGCTCCCAGCGCCGGAGCGGGCGGCCGGAGGAGGAGGTTGTGGCGCCGTGTGCGACGCCGCCACCGGGGCTGACCTTGTACGGCGGGCCAACGCGGTGCACTTCGGCACCACGGCCTCGACGCGGGCCGTGCGGGAATGACCGGCGCGCGTACGGGAGGGACGATCCGGGGCGTACGGCGCCGATCCCCACGGGGAACGCGGCCGGTTTCACGCTGACACCCAGCGCACGCGACTCAACGAGGCCTGCCCGCCCTCGCCCGGCCCGGCACACCCGGCGCCCGTCTCACCGCCTGCGCCGTACCTGGCCGGGTTCAAGGACGGCGTCGGTGCCAGCGAGCTGGGGACGAAGCAGCGACGTGGCCGAGCCCCGGGAGCCTCCCCCGGCGGAGGCACGGCCGCACCGACGCCCACGGGCGGCCGATGGCCCGCAGCCAGGGGGCCGAGCGGTGCGCCGATCCGCCGGGCATCGGGGGCGGTGCTGCGCCCGGATCATTCACGTGGACTCGATACCGCCGCCGGCAGGCGCGCCGAACAGCCGAGCCCGGGCAGGAACCCGGTGAGCCGCGGCGCCGTGGTGGCGTCCAGCTCACCACCGGTGATCAGCGGCACGCGCACCCGGCCGGTCGGCGCCGGGTTCGACAGCGCCCTCCGGACGGTCCGGGCCGAGACGAGCGTGGACGGTCCGGCCGGAGCCGAGCCGAACACCCGCGCCACCGTCACCGGCCGCCCGGGCTACGCCGCGTCCCGACCCCGCGCCTCGTCCCCTCGGCTTCAGGGGGCGTTGCCTACGCGGTTCCGTTCCGACCGGCGCAGCCCGGACATGCCCGCTTCGTGCGTTCGTCCGGCGGACCTACTCGTCGTCGGAACGGTCCCGTTCGGACGGCTCGTCTCCGCGAGGCTCCCCGGCGGACTCCTCCTCGGGCCGCTCGGCCTGCGGCTGCTCAGGCTCGAGGAAGACGACGGGCGCCTGCGGCGCGTTCTCGTCCGGCACCGCCGACTCCTCCGGGGTGGCGGGCTTGAACTCGATGTCGGTCGGCGCGGCGGGCTCGGCCTCGGTTTCGACCGTCTCGACCTCCGCCTCCTCCTCTTCGGTGTCGAAGATGAGGAGCCCGTCCAGTTCGGCGTACCGCTCGGCCGCGTCGGTATCGCCGTCGCGGTCGGCCGCCGCCGCACGCGCGAACCACTCGATGGCCTCTTCCGCGCGTCCCGCCTCTACGAGAGCGTCCGCGTAGGCGTAGAACAGCCGCGCCGACCACGGCCGCAGCCTCCGGTCCCGCAACTCGGGGATCTGCAGCGCGACCACGGCCGCGTCGTACTGGCCGAGGTCCCGGCGGACCCCCGACTCGACGATCCGCAGCTCGATGCGCCCCATGGCGTCGAGCCGTTCGGCCTCCGGGGACTTGACCAGGTCGAGCGCCCGCTCCGGACGTCCGAGCCCGCGCTCGCAGTCGACCATCACGGGCAGGTACGAGTCGTCGCCCGCGCCGAGCCGGCGCGCGGCCCGCAGTTCGGCGAGCGCCTCCGCCCACTCTCCCGCGTGGTACGCCGCGATCCCGGCGGCCTCCCGGACGATCCCGACCCGGGACGCGAGCCGCCGCGCGGCCCGCGCGTGCCGGTACGACAGCTCCGGGTCGTCCTCTGCGAGCCGCCCGGCCATCACGAGGTGACGCGCGACCCGGCCCGCGAGGTCCTTCGGCAGGCTTCGCAGCCCGCCACGCGCCTCCGCGTCCAGTTCCTCGCCGGTGACGTCGTCCGGCAGCAACGGGTCGTCATGCGCCGGCGCCGGCTTCTCCCGCTCGACGCGCTCCCGCGGTGGCCGCCTGTCCGAATCCTGCGGCCGTCCGGGGCCCCGGCCCTTGAACGTCCTGTCGCGGTCACCGGTGCGGCCGTCCCGCGCGAACTTGCCGTTGCCGGGGCGCCGCTCGTCGCGCGGCCCACGCCGGTCACGGTCCTGGAAGCGGCGCTCCCCCTGGCCGCCCGAGCGGGGACCCCGCGCGTCGCGGCCCTCGCCGTCCCGAGGACGCTCGCGCCGCTCACCGGGCCGACCGCCGAACTTCCCGTCGCGCCGCGGGCCGCCCCGACGATCGTCCCGCTCGAACTTTCCAGGACGCCGCTCGCCGCGGCCCTCCCCGGACCCCGGGCGCCGGTCGTCCGAACGCTTGAACGGGCGATCGGGCCGTCGCTCGTCCCGCGCCTTCGGACCCGCATCGGTTCGACGGTCGCCCTGTCCCTTGTACGGACGGTCGTCCCGCCCTCTCGAGCCGGCGCCGGGCCGACGATCGCTGGATCCCTTGTACGGACGATCGGACCGGCCCTCGTCCCGTCCCCGCGATCCGCCGCCCGTCCCCGGCCTGTCACCGGAACGCTTGAACGGACGGTCGGGCCGGCGCTCATCACGATCCCCGCGGGCCGCGCCGGGACGCCCCCGTCCCTGCTGCGGCTTCCCGGAGCGGGGACCACCGGGTCCTCCACGCGCGTTCCCCCCGCGACGGCCGGGCGTGTTCCGCCCTCCGCTGTTCCCCCGCCGCCCGCGGTTGTCGTCGCTGCGGCCGTCCTCTTCCGCGCTCATCACGTCCGTCACTGTTCTTGATGGTGGTTCTCTTGACCCTTGCAGCCTACTTTGGCGAGGCCGGACATGCGTCGAGGGCCGCCCCGGCAATCGGGGCGACCCTCGACCAAAAAAAGGTCCGGCGGCGTCCTACTCTCCCACACAGTCTCCCATGCAGTACCATCGGCGCTGAGAGGCTTAACTACCGGGTTCGGAATGGGACCGGG
>NZ_JBHTJA010000117.1:0-18944 GCF_042675525.1 Actinomadura sediminis | reverse complement strand
CGCGGACGCCGCCGCGCTGGGGCACGCGCTGCGCCGCGAGTGGTGGCCCGTCGGGCTGCTCGTCCTGGCCGCGGCCCCGCGCGGCCGCACCGCCCGCGCCGCGGCGCTGGCCATGCTCGCGCCGATCGCGCTGGAGTGGCTGCGGGAGCGTCCGGACGTCGACCCCGTCCGGTACACGGTGCTGCGGCTCGCAGAGGACGTCGCGTACGGGTCGGGGGTCACGGCGTCGTCGGCGCGCGCGCGTTCGGCGGCGCCGCTGCGCCCGGACGTCCGGTTCCCGGAGGGGCTCTCGGCGGCCGGGGCGGGCCGGTGGGCGAGAGCCGTCGCGGACCGGGTCCGCCGGATCAGCGGTTGATGTTGCCCAGGTCGACCCTGAGCTCGGAACCGGTGATGTACCTGCCCTCGTCGGACGCCAGGAACGCGACCGTGTTCGCGATGTCCTCGGGCTGGACCACCTGGTAGGGCAGCGCGGGCATGTAGATGGGGCCGAGCATGGGCGACCGCTCGAGGTAGTCCTTCATGGAGTCGTCGGTCATGCCGGTGGCGACGCCGTGCGGGTGGACGGTGTTGACGCGGATGTCGTGCTCGCCCAGCTCGTTGGCCAGCACCTTGGCGAGGCCGACGACGCCGTGCTTGGAGCTCGCGTAGTGGGCGAGGAACGGCAACCCCTTCGAGCCCGCCACCGAGCTGGTGATGATGATCGAGCCGCCCTGTCCCTGCTCGATGAGCGTCGGCACGGTCGCCTTGACCGTCTTCCACACGCCGGTGAGGTTGACGTCGATGACGTCCTGCCACTGCTCCTCGGTGAGCTCCCAGGTCCGGCCGTAGTTCACGATCCCCGCGTTGGCGACGACGATGTCGAGGCGGCCCAGCTCGGCGACGCCGTCCCGGACGGCCGCCTCCAGCGCGGGCAGGTCGCGGACGTCGGCCTTGCGCGCGACGATCCGGCGCCCCCGCTCCTCGACGAGCTTGACGGTCTCGTCCAGTTCGGCCCGCGTGGCGGGCTCGTAGCGGACGTACGGGCTGGCCGGCCCGGCCAGGTCGACCGCGATGACGTCGGCGCCCTCGGCGGCGAGCCGGACGGCCTCCGCCCGTCCCTGCCCGCGCGCGGCACCGGTGATGAAGGCGACCTTGCCCGTCAAACGTCCCATGGGAATCCTCCAGTCGGGCGGCCCGGCGACGCGCGGCGTACGGCCATGGGCCAGGTCGCGAACCGGTGGAAGGTGCCGGGCCAGAAGCGGTACGAGCATGATGGCACTCGGTGCCAAAAAGGGCAACGGCCCGTCCTCCTCCGCCCCGCCGCCCGGGACGGCGAGGGGGGAGGCGGCCTGCGGCCCCCTCCCCCGACGCGTCGCCGCGTCCCGTCAGACGCCGTCCTCCTCGGCCATGCCGAGCAGGTGATCGAGAACGGCGGTGCCCTCCTTCAGCCCGTCGTGCTCGTACTCGTTGGTGATCCACGGCCGCAGCCCGCGCACCGCGCGCGCCGTCTCCAGCGAGAACTCGCGCGGGACGAACATGTCGTCGTGGTAGATCGCCGCGTAGACGGGCACCTCGTTGCGGGCGAGCCGGTCGAGGTCGTACAGACGGGGCCAGTCGTCCTTCGCCGCCAGCAGGTCCGCGGTCTCGCGCAGCGGCACGAGCGCCGGGTCCTCGGCGAAGTTGAACGGGTAGTACGTCTCCCCCGTGAAGGCGAACGGCGCGCCGCCGTCCAGGTGGAACTCCGGGCGCTCCCGGTAGACGCGCTCCGCGGCCCAGTTCGTCGCCCGGCCCTGCGCGTAGATCAGCTCCTGGAACAGCGCGTAGAGCGGACGGGCGGCGAGGCTCGTCGCGTCGTGCACGCCCGCGAGGAACGTGTCCGAGAGCTCGGGGCCGTCCGGGCCGTCAACGAACGCCTCCTCGAGGAGGAAGTGCAGCGAGTCGAAGCCGGCCCGGGTGCCGAGCCCGAGGCCGAGGCCCTGGAACCGGCGCGGGGAGAGCCGCTCCCCGGTGGGCATCCGCACGTCGCGCGTCCGGAGCTGCTCGACGATGCGGGCGCACAGTCCGCGGTCGCCGGGGTGGCGGGCGAAGTACTCCTCGTTCTTCTCCAGCGTCCGGTCGAACGTCAGCCGGTACACCTCGTCGGCCGTCCCGGTGAGCGTCGGCAGCCCGCCGGTGACGAACGAGCGCCGCAGCCCCTCGGGCGCGATCGACAGGTAGGCCATCGTGATGAAGCCGCCGTAGCTCTGCCCGAGCGTCGTCCAGGGCCGGCCGCCGTTGAGCTCGCGGCGCAGCGCCTCGGCGTCCCGGACGATCGCGTCGGCGCGGAAGTGCGCGAGGTACGCGGCCTGCTCGGCGGGTCCGCCGACGCGGGCGAGGGTCCGCCGGTTCACGGGCGTGGAGCGGCCGGTGCCGCGCTGGTCGAGCAGCACGACGCGGTGGCCGTCCAGCGCCCTGCCGACGAATCCGCTCCTGGACGCGGGCCGCACCGCCTTGCCGCCGGGGCCGCCCTGCAGGAACAGCAGCCGGGGCAGGTCGGCGTCCGCCTTGGCGGCCGTGACGACCTCGCGCGCGTACACCTCGATGCGCGGGCCGTCCGGACGGGCGTGGTCGAGCGGGACCTCGACGACGTGGTCGGTGCAGACCAGGCCCCGCTGCCGGAACGTTCCAGTGATCATCAGTAGCCCGGGATCCCGAGTCGGCGGCAGATCTCGACGAGGTCCGGGTGCACGTAGCGGCCCTCGATCTCGATCGCCTCGCCGTCCAGGTAGATGGACGGGTTGAGCAGGCTGCCGTCGGTGTGCGCGGGCGCGAGGAACGGGTCGCCGCCGATCCAGGCGCCCTTCGTGCCGAGGCCCAGCTCGACGCAGCCGAAGATGCGCTCGTCCTCCACGATCCTGCCGGTCGGCTTGGTGACGCCGGGGTTGAACCCGAGCGACCAGTGCGCGATCCGGTACATGTTGCGGCCGACCTCCGGGTCGTCCGCGGACCTCGCCTGGTCCTCCATCCAGCGGCGGAAGACCGTCGCGTCGGTGCCCTCGCCCTCGATCGAGGTGACGGTGCCCTCGCTCACCTCCATCCGGATGGGCGAGCGGATCAGCCCCAGGTCGTTCGGCGGCCACACGGCGCCGTCGAACACCAGTACGCCCTCCTGGGTCTCCTCGAGCGGGTTCCAGGAGATCTGCCCGGCGAGCATCACGGTCTCGCCCGGCTTCTCGGCGGGCTTGCCGCGCAGGTTGATCGGCCGGCCGCCGTTGCGCGCCCGCAGGTCGGTGCCCGCCGGGGTGGTGATCCGCACCTCGTCGGCCTTCTCCAGGAGCCCCACCAGCGCCTTGCCGAGGTCGATCGTACCCTGGAAGTCCACCCGGGCCACGGTGTCGACGAGCATCTGGACGTCCATGCCGGTCAGGTTCGCGTAGCGGGTGCCCTGCGCCATCGCCGCGCGGAACGCGTCCGAGTGCATGATGTACGCCAGCGCGTACTCGATCCACACCTGCGACCGGGCGACCGCGCCCGCGACCGGGCCGGGCGGCTCCATCGCCGAGGACGGCCGCGTCGGGTACCACACGACCGTCGGCGTCGCCCCGGCCGCCGCGACGGCCTGCGCGGTGACGTCCACGACCCGCGCGTCGGTGGAGCTGTCGGCGGTGATCACCACGTCCTCGCCCGGCCTGACGAGCATGATCTCCTCGACGAGCTTGCGGGCGCCGAGCGCGGCCTCGTACGACAGGTACTCGGGCCGGGACTCGATCCGGCTGGTCACTTCCACTGTGCGCCTATCCCTTCACTACGCGGCTGACGTCTGTGAGCGAGCTTCCGGCGATGAGCCCCGAACCGATCAGGTTCAGCTCGCCGCTCGCGGCCTCGGGTCCGCGCACCCGGGCCCAGATGATCCTGAAGGCCAGTGCGCCGAGCACGAACCAGCAGGCGTACGGGGTGAGGATCAGCAGCCCGGTGGCCAGCAGCACGCCCATCTGCCGTTCCGGCCCGCCGATGAACTGGATGAGCGCCCCGGGGACCGCCCAGATCAGGATGTTGGTGAGCGTGGAGGTGTCGGTGAGGCCGCCCGCGACGGTGTCGGCGTACACCTTCGACACCGGCGGGATCTCGCCGCCCTCGAAGTAGGACTTCCAGGTCACCGCCACCACGGCGAGCGCGACGGCGAAGCCGACGAGCTGCGCGACGTACTGCTGCCTGCGCCCGGCCCGCTCGACGAGCCGGTACGGGGTGCCGCCCTGCCGCAGGATCCAGCCCGCCTTCAGGTCGTAGCCCATGTCGGCGAACGCGGGGCCGGTCGCGGCGATGTAGGCGACGAACAGCGCCAGCGGCACGGTCGGGATCCCGATCACCAGGCCCAGCACCATGAAGATCAGCGTGACCGCGAACGCCGGGAACCAGCCCGAGTGCATCGCGGCCAGGCCGACGATCAGCTGGTGGACCAGCGCGGCGAAGCCCGCGAGCAGGCACCAGCCGATCAGCTCGATCACCGACAGCTCGCCCAGGATCCCGCCGGTCAGCGCGACCACCAGCGAACCGAGGACGAACAGGACGTAGCCCTGGGTCAGCGCGCGCCGCAGCCCGTTCTCGTCCACCGTGGTCTGCATGGCCTCGCCGGTCCGCGCGCCCACGGCCGTCCGGCCGTCCCCGTCGTCGCCGCCGTCGGCCTTGTCCTGCTGCCTGCGGACGAGCAGGACCACGGCCTGCAGGAGGGCGACGAGCCCGGCGCCGACCATGAAGCCGTGCGGGATGTACATCTCGTTGAGGTCGATGTCGAACCATTCGCGGCCGTACTGATTGACGCCCAGCCCGACGCCGAACATGCCCAGCGCCCAGATGTTGCCGATCAGCGCGACGCCCGCCGCCGAGAACGGCAGCGCGTTGCCGGCGATCTTGACGAACGAGCCGAGGAAGCCCACCAGCCCGCCGACGCCCAGCACGAGGGCCTTGCGGCCGCCCTCGTCCCCGGCGACGATCGTCTCCGCCGCCGCGACGCCGGGCGGCCAGGTGGAGCGGGCCGGGAACAGCTTCGAGTCGAACACCCGGTACAGCACCAGGGAGTCGACGAACAGGCCGATCCCGGCGCCCAGCAGCATCGGCCAGACCAGGTCGGGACGGCCCAGGACGAACGGGACGCCGATCGGCACCAGCAGCGAGTTCGCGGCGGCGAACGTGGCGCCGGAGATGGCGCTCTGCACCAGGTTCTGCCGGTGCACCGACCGCATCTCGCGCAGCCTCCTCGCCGGGATCCGCCCGACGAGCATCGCGATCAGCGCCCCGATGACCGAGGTGTTGGCCGAGATGCCGAGCGTGGTCACCAGGTGCAGGCCGATGAGCGCGCCGAGGACCGACAGAACGACGGTGAGGGTCAGGACGACCGGCTCGTGCGCGCGGGGGTGCGATTCCGGCCCGCGCAGGGCCGCCCCCTTCAGCGATCGCGTGGTCACAGGTCTCTTCCTCGCTGCTCTTCGGCCCCGCCGCCGTCGAGCCGGCGGCTCAGCGACTCCGCTGCCCCGCGCACCCTCGCGATGGTGGTGTCGATCTTCTCCTGGACGTTGTGGTGCGGGCCGATCACGACCAGCGAGCCGACGACCTCCCCGGCGGCGAACACCGGCGCCGCGACCGAGGTGACGTTGAGGTCGTACTCCCCGTGCGAGATCGAGACCCCCTCCCGGCGGACCCGCGCGTACACCTCGCGGAGTTCCTCCGGGTCGGTGACCGTGGTGTCGCTGAACCGCTCCAGCGGTCCCGCGCCCAGCAGCCGCCGGACGTCGTCGTCCGGGCAGAAGGCGAAGATGGCGTGCCCGGCGGCCCCGGCGTGGGCCGGGAGCGTCTCCCCGACGATGGCCGAGTACCGCATGGGCCCGGCGGCGTCGACCGCCAGCGCCGTCCGGTACCCGGCGCCGTGCGGCACGTTGAGGACGGCGCTCTCCCCCAGCTCGCGGGCCAGCTCGGTGAGCAGCGGCCGGGCCGCGGCCTCCAGCGCCCCGCCCCGCTCCGCGGCCCGGGCGAGCACGCCGACCGCGACGCCCAGCCGGTACCGCCGGGTGTCGGGATCGGCGAGGACGAACCCGCGGTGCGCGAGCGTGGTCAGCAGCCGGTGCGCGACCGCCTTGTCGAGCCCGAGCTCCCTGGCCAGCTCGCTGACCCCCCACTCCGTCCGATGCTGGAAGGCGAGCAGCACCAGCAGCCCCCGATCGAGGGTCTTGGCCGTACCGCGTCCCGGCTCACCCAACGCGACCACCTCTCTGTTGCGTTAATCGCAACAGCGTTGCAATTTCTGAGCCGCACTGTATCCGCTGTCACCTCATTACGGTCAAGCCGGAAAGGGGTAGTAATCAGGTTTTTACGTGGGCGCACGGGCCCGGGGCAGCGCGAAGCGCCCGCCCGCACGCCGATCGGCGTGCGGGCGGGCGCTCGTGAGACCCGTGCGTGGAAGGCGTTCCGCGGAAGGCGTTCGCGGGCCGCCGCGTCAGGCGCCGACCACCCGGCGGGCGCGCGCCAGCAACCGGTCCGGGTCGGGGGCGTATCCCCAGGCCCGGAGGGGCGGCGTGGTGCGGCCGACCTGGGAGAGGTGGCGGCGGGCCCGCTCGTGATCGCCCGCCCGGAAGAACGCGGCGCCGAAGAAGTGATGGGCCTCCAGGTTCCGGGGATGCGGCAGCGACGCGGCGAGCCAGCGGTCGGCCGCGGCGACCACGGCGGCGTGCACCTCCGGCCGGGCCATGTAGGCGTCGAGCATTTCCCAGCTCTCGTCCGGGGCGACCTCCATGTGCGCGGTCGTCAGCACGGCCGTGACCGGGTTCCCGGGCTCGGCGCCGGCGACGGTCCGCTCGGCGAACTCCAGTACTTCGGCGTCCGAGCCCTTCCACTTCGCGCACAGGATCTGCACGCGGGTGACATGCCCCGCGTACAGGGACGGATGCCGCGCCTTGAGCTCGTCCCACATCCGGTCGAGCTCGTGCCGTTCGAGCTGCATGCCGTTGCCGTACCGCTGGAGGTGGTCCCAGGGCACCGGGTCGGCGGGCAGCAGTTCGGCCGCCTTCTGCAGCGGTCCCCCGGCCAGGGCGAGCAGCCGCCAGAACCGGGCGAACCGCTCCCGGGTGATGTACTCGGCGCGGTGTCCGGTGCGCGCCTTCCACGCCTCGCCGACGCGGACGGCGCCGAGCCAGAGCTGCACGTCCGGGTCGCCGGGCGCGTCGGCGGCGAGCCGCGCGAGGTCCGCGCCGCGGCCGAGCGCCGCGTCGGTGAGCTTCTCCAGGTACAGCGAGCGCGCCTCGGCGTCGTCGCGGCTGCGGGCCAGCAGGTCCAGGCCGGGGCGCAGGTCCCCGCCCCGGACGTCCGGCAGCGCCGCCGCCAGCGCCGCGTCCTCCCAGGCCGGTCCCGGCTTCGAGCCGACCCTGCCGCGCAGTTCCCGGACGGCGGTCACGGCCCGGGTCAGCAGCGAGTCCGCCTCCAGCGGGTCCGGCTCCGGCTCGGGGGCGGCCTCCGGGCGCTCCGGGACGCTCTCGGCGGGGCGGGCGGGCATCCGCACGACCGCGCCGGCGGGCGCGTGCCGGTCGATCTCGGCGACGATGCCCACGCCGTCCGCCCACAGGCTCGGTTCGACGGCGACGGTGAGGCCGTCCGTCCCGATCAGCACGCGCAGCCCGTCCGGCCAGGCCAGCACGGCGGCGCACGCGTCGTGGCGGACGGTGCACAGCTCGGGGCCCGTCAGGGAGGTCACCCCTTCGGGGCCGACGATGAGGCTCACCCGCGGCTCGTCGGGACGGACGTGGACGCGGCCGTCCACCGCGACCGTCGAGGCGGTCGGGGCGGGGCGGAAGCGCGCGTCGCCGGGTTCCTGCCCGTGCGGGAGCATCAGCAGGGCGCCGTCCAGGACGGCGCGGCCGGTCTCCTGGAGGTCCTGCGGCTTGGTCGCGTCCAGCTCGGCGAGGTACTCCTCCACGGTCGGCGTGCGGCGCCCCATCAGCGTGTCCACGCAGTGCGCGACGGTGCGCGCGGCACGGCCCTCGTCGGACGAGGCGCGCGTGCGGGCCATCGTCACGATCTCGGCCAGTTCGTCGGCGTCCACGGGCTCGGCGGCCATGCGGCCGAGCTCGGCGAGGAACCGCTCCGCCAGCTCCGGCCGCACCTCGGCGAGCCCGTCCGCGAACGCGGTGATCTGGGCGTTCTCGCCGTCGCGGGGCGTGTAGTCGACGTCGGTGGTGTAGCTGAGGGCGCCGTCGCGGCGCAGCACGCGGTGGAGGCGGCGCCCCAGGACGCCGGCGTAGAGGGTGCCCGCGGTGGTGCGCGGCACGACGCTGCTCAGGGCGACGCCCTTGACGTTGGCGGTGAAGTAGGCGGGCGTGTGCGGCAGGGCGCAGGTCGGTGCCGGGACGGGCCGCCGCTCGCCTTCGGGGAGCCGCAGCGCGAGCCCGTCGGGCGGCGGGCCGCCGACGAGGGCGAGCGCCGCGTTCCGCCCGGTGAACCAGTGCGCGGCCCACGCCTGAACGTCCTCGGGGGCGTGGTCGGCCAGGCCGTGCTCCTCGTAGGCGGGCAGGCCGTAGGTCGCGGCGCCGTAGCGCCACAGCAGCATCTGCCCGGCCAGCCCCGGGTCGCGGCTCTCGGCCTCGGTGCGCAGGATCTGCTTCTCCGCCTCGAGCCGGCCGAGGGGCAGTTCGCGCAGCGAATCGCAGAGCGACGTCAGAAACGCCGCGACTTTCGCGGCCTCACCGTGGGTGACGAACATGGTCGTGTTCGTGTCCACGGCGCCGTTGCAGTGGTAATCGGCCTCCCCCACGGCGTGCAGCGCCAGATGCTCGACCAGATGGGTCAGACCGCCGCGCGCGAGGGTCTCGTCCGCCCGCCCCACCCGGAAGACCAGGGCGGCCCGGTACTCGTCGTCGCCCGGGCCTCCCTCGCTCCAGAACACGGGCACCCCATCGATTTCGGTGCGCACGACTTCCACTCGACCTCCTTTTTCCGGAGGCGAAAGCGTATGAATCTCAGATTCCGGGAGAATCTCATATCGGTCTCGAATGATGGGCGGCCGGGCGTGCGTCATATGCTGCCCTGATGACGACGACCGGGCCCCACGGGGCGGCGCCGCGCCGCCGGCGCGGACGCCCCGGCTACGACCAGGCGGCGATCCTGCGCACCGCGGTGGAGCTGTTCAACCGCAAGGGGTACGACGCCACCAGCATGGGCGACCTGGCCAGGGAGCTGGGGCTGACCAAGCCCGCGATCTACCACCACGTCACGAGCAAGGAGCAGCTGCTCGGGCAGGCCCTGGACGACGCCCTCGACGAGCTGACGGCCGTGGTGACCGAGGCCGCGGAGGAGCGGGCGGGACGGACGGCGTACGAGCGGCTGCGCGAGGTCGTGCGGCACAGCGTCGAGGTCCTGGTCGCGCACCAGCCGTCCGTCACGCTGCTGCTGCGGGTGCGGGGCAACAGCGGCGTGGAACTGGAGGCGCTCGACCGCCGCCGGCGGCTCGACGAGCGGCTCGCCGCGCTGGTCGCGGACGCCGCCGCCGAGGGCGCCCTGCGCGCCGACCTGCCGCCGCCGCTGGTGAGCAGGCTGCTGTTCGGCATGGTGAACTCGCTGGTCGAGTGGTACCGCGCGGACGGGACGTACGACCCGGCGACGGTCGCGGACGCGATCGCCACCATCGCCTTCGACGGCCTGCGGCCGCGCGGCGATCAGGCGTCGTAGTCGACGGTCACGCGGTCGCCCACCGGGAACGTCTGGCAGGTGAGGACGAAACCGGCCGCGACCTCGGACGGTTCGAGCGCGTGGTTGCGGCGCATGTCGGTCTCGCCCTCGCGGACGACGGCCCGGCACGTCCCGCACACGCCGCCCTTGCAGGCGAACGGCAGGTCGGCGCGCGTCGCCTGGGCGCCCTCGAGGATCGTCGTCTCGCGGGAGACGGTCGAGGCGGTGCGCAGCCCGTCGAGGATCGTGGTCAGCTCGGTCGTCGCACCGGACGGCGTCCCGGCGGTCCGGCGGGGCTCCGGCGGGGGCGCGTCCACGTAGAACAGCTCGACGTGCACGCGGCCGGGCGGGACGCCGAGTTCGGCGAGCACGGCGCGGGCGTCCTCGACCATCGGGAACGGCCCGCAGAGCCAGACGTGGTCGAACACCTCGGCGGGCACGAGGCCGGTGAGCAGGCGGTGCAGCCGGTCGCGGTCGAGCCGCCCGGAGAACAGCTCGGCGTCGCGGGGTTCGCGGGACAGCACGTGGACGAGCTGGAGCCGGGGCCCGTACCGGTTCTTCAGGTCGCCGAGCTCCTCGGCGAACATCACGGTGCGGCTCGTCCGGTTGCCGTAGACGAGCGACACCTGGGCGGACGGGTGGGCCAGGACGGTCGAGGCGACCGACAGCAGCGGGGTGATGCCCGACCCGGCCGCGATGCACAGGTGCCGCTCCCCCGCCGCCGGGTCGGCCCGCCAGGACCCCGTCGGCGGGCCCACCTCGATGCGCGTCCCGGGGGTCACGTCGTGCACCAGCCAGGACGAGAACAGGCCGCCGGGGATCTCGCGGACGCCGATGCGCGGGGCCGCGCCGGCCGGTGCGCAGATCGAGTACGTCCGGCGGTGCTCCCGGCCGTCCACGACGCGGCGCAGGGTGAGCGACTGCCCCGCCCGGAACGCGTAGACGTCGCGCAGCTCGCGCGGAACCGCGAAGGTGATCGCCACGGCGTCCTCGCACAGGCGGTCCACCGCCGCCACGGTCAGCGGGTGGAAGACGGCCGCCCGGGCGGGCGCGGGCGCGGTGGCGGGCATCTCAGATCTCCTTGACGTGCTCGAACGGTTCGAGGCAGTCGGTGCAGCGGTAGAGGGCCTTGCAGGCGGTCGACCCGAACTCCGAGGCGATGCGGGTGGCCGCCGAGCCGCAGCGCGGGCAGGCGGGGGCGCGCCGGGCCGGCCCGAGCGTGAGCGCCACGGGACCGGACGCGCGGCGGGCGGGGCCGGGCGGGGAGAGCCCGGCCTCCCGCAGCGCGGCCCGTCCGCGCTCGGAGATCCAGTCGCTCGACCAGGGCGGGTCGAGGACGACGCGGACCTCGACGCGGGGGAAGCCCGCGTCGTTCAGCCGGTGGACGAGGTCGTCGCGCATGGTCGCCATGGCGGGGCAGCCGGTGTAGGTGGGCGTGATCGACGCGACGACGGTCTCGCCGCCGTCCGCGTCCGGGGTCACCTCGACGCCGCGCAGGACCCCCAGGTCGGCGAGGGTGAGCATCGGCATCTCCGGATCGCGCACCCCGGCGGCGGCCTCGACGGCGCGCTCGGCGGCGTCCGCCGCGCGGCGGTGCGCGGCCGCCGGCTCGGGGGCACGGCCGGGCGGGCGCTCGCGGGCGTTCACCAGAGCCCCATCGGGTGTGCGCGCGCGACCTGCTGCATCTCGGCGAGCAGCGGGCCGAACGCGGCCGTGTGGTCGCCGTCGCGGCCGGGCGTCCCGCCGGCGGCGGGTGCGGTGTCCGGCCGGTCGACGCCGCTCACCGCGAGGACCTGCGCGAGGACGGCGTCCGCCTCGTCCCGGACCGTCGCCGGGTCGGCGCCGACTCCGGACGCCGCGAGCGACGCCTCGACGGGGTGGGGCGAGAACAGTTCGGGCAGGAGCGGCCACAGCGCGCCGAGCGCCGCGACGAGCCTGCGGCGCGACTCGGCGGTGCCCCGCGCGAGGGTGAGGAACCAGCGGCCCGCCCAGTCGCGGTGGTAGGCGACCTCCTTGACGCCCTTCGCCGCGACCGCCGCGAGGACGCCGTCGCGGCTCGCGCGGAGGCGTTCGAGCAGCGCCAGCCGGGCCGTGGAGAACAGCAGGAGGCGGGCGACGACGTGCGCGAAGTCGCCGTTCGGGACCTCGGCGAGCCGCACGTTGCGGAACCCCCCGGCGTCGCGGAAGAACGCGAGGGCGTCCTCCGCCGGGACGGGCGAGCCGGCCGGGAGCGCGGGGACGGCGCCCGGATCGGCCGCGGCGGCCCGCGACAGCAGCAGGCGCGCCTGCCCGAGCAGGTCGAGGGCCATGTTCGCGAGCGCGATGTCCTCCTCGAGGTCGGGGGCGCGGCTGCACCACTCGGACAGGCGCTGCGACATGATCAGCGCGTCGTCGCCGAGCATGAGGCAGTACGCGGCGAGGGCCGCCGGGTCGGCGCCCGCCGGGACGGTCGTGTCGACGCCGGCCAGCGGGTCCTCGAAGCCGGTGCCGAAGGCCCACTGGGACGAGTCGCCCCCGCCTTCGACGAGGCCGTCGAAGACGCTGCCCTGCCGCTCGCTCACGGAGTCGTCGTGCATGGAGTCGCCGTGCATGGAGTCGTCGGTCATGGAGTCGTCGGTCATGGTCGGCCCGCCCTCACATGTGCGGCACGTCGCCGGGGATGTCATAGAACGTGGGGTGCCGGTAGACCTTGTCGCCGTTCGGGGCGAACAGCGGGTCCTTCTCGTCCGGGCTGGACGCCGTGATGGCGTCGGCGCGCACGACCCAGATGCTCACGCCCTCGTTGCGCCGCGTGTAGACGTCGCGCGCGTGCCGCAGGGCCAGCACGTCGTCCGGGGCGTGCAGCGACCCCACGTGGACGTGGTTGAGGCCGCGCTTGCCGCGCACGAACACCTCGTAGAGCGGCCATTCCCGCCGGTCGGCGCTCATCGGGCCACCCCCTCGGCCTCCTCGGCGGACCGCTTCGCGAACGCGGTCGCCGCCTCCCGCACCCACGCGCCGTCCTCGTGCGCGGCGCGCCGGTGGGCCATGCGCTGCGCGTTGCACGGGCCGTCGCCGCGCAGGACGGCCGCGAACTCGTCCCAGTCGGGCTCGCCGAAGTCGTAGTGACCGCGCTCGGCGTTCCAGCGCAGGGCGGGATCGGGCAGGGTCACGCCGAGCGCCTCGGCCTGCGGGACCGTCATGTCCACGAACTTCTGCCGCAGCTCGTCGTTGGAGTTGCGCTTGACGCCCCACGCCATGGACCGCGCGCTGTTCGGCGAGTCCGCGTCCGGCGGGCCGAACATCATCAGCGACGGCCACCAGAACCGGTCCACCGACTCCTGCACCATGGCGCGCTGCTCGTCCGTCCCGCGCATCATCGTCATCAGCAGCTCGTAGCCCTGCCGCTGGTGGAACGACTCCTCCTTGCAGATGCGGATCATCGCGCGGCCGTACGGGCCGTAGGAGGTGCGGCACAGCGGCACCTGGTTGCAGATCGCGGCGCCGTCCACCAGCCACCCGATCGTCCCGACGTCGGCGTAGGACGGCGTCGGGTAGTTGAAGATCGACGAGTACTTCTGCCTCCCGGCGAGCAGCAGGTCGGTGAGCTCCGCGCGGGACACGCCGAGGGTCTCGCAGGCCGAGTACAGGTACAGCCCGTGCCCGGCCTCGTCCTGCACCTTGGCCAGCAGGATCGCCTTGCGCCGCAGGGACGGCGCCCGGCCGATCCAGGCGCCCTCGGGCTGCATGCCGATGATCTCCGAGTGCGCGTGCTGGGCGATCTGCCGGACGAGCGTCCGCCGGTAGGCGTCCGGCATCCAGTCGCGGGGCTCGATGCGGTCGCCCCGCGCGATCGTCGCGTCGAACGCCGCCTGGAGCGCCGCGTCCGGCTCCGCCCGTGTCGTCACTGGTCCTCCCGGCGTATTTACTTACCGTTCGATCAGTAATAACGTGACACGAGACCGCCGCTCGGCGCAAGAGGGGTGGCCGGCCCGCCTCGGAAAGGAGACAGGCGTGAGTCCACTGCTGGAGAGCTACGCCGCCGGACGCTGGTTCCGCGCGGACGGCGAGGGCGAACCGCTGCTCGACGCCGCGACCGGCGAGGAGGTCGCGCGGCTGGCGCGGCGCGGCCCCGACGTCGCGGAGATGGTGCGGCACGCCCGCGAGACCGGCGGCCCGGCGCTGCGCGCGCTGACGTTCCACGAGCGGGCGGGCCTGCTGAAGGCGCTCGCGAAGCACCTGACCGAACGCAAGGAGGAGCTGTACGCGCTGTCGGTGCGGACCGGCGCCACCTCCCGCGACACGGCCGTCGACGTCGACGGCGGCATCGGGACGCTGTTCAGCTACGCGAGCAAGGGCGTGCGCGAGCTGCCGAACGACACGATCGTCCTGGACGGCGGCGTGGAGCGCCTCGGCAAGGGCGGGACGTTCGCCGGTCGGCACGTGTACGCGTCCCGCCCGGGCGTCGCGGTGCAGATCAACGCGTTCAACTTCCCGGTCTGGGGCATGCTCGAGAAGCTCGCCCCGGCGTTCCTCGCCGGCCTGCCGTCGATCGTCAAGCCCGCGAGCCAGACCGCGTACGTCACCGAGCTCGCCGTCCGGCAGATCATCGAGTCGGGCCTGCTCCCGGAGGGGACCCTGCAGCTCCTCGCGGGCAGCCCCGACGGGCTCCTCGACCGGCTCACCGTCCAGGACTCGGTCGCCTTCACCGGCTCCGCGCACACCGCCGGCATCCTGCGCCGCCACCCGAACGTCCTGGACGGCGGCGTCCGCCTCGGTGTCGAGGCCGACTCCCTCAACTGCTCGATCCTCGGGCCGGACGTCCGCCCGGACGACCCGGAGTTCGACCTGTTCGTCAAGGGCGTCGTCACCGAGATGACGGTCAAGGCGGGGCAGAAGTGCACCGCGATCCGCCGGGCGCTCGTCCCCGCGCCGCTGGCCGAGCGGGTGACCGAGGCGATCGCCGCCCGGCTCGCGAAGATCACGGTCGGGGATCCGCGCAACCCCGACGTCCGGATGGGCGCGCTCGCGAGCCTGGGGCAGCGCGCCGAGGTCCGCAAGGCCGTGGAGGCGCTGCGGGCGGCGGGCGAGGTCGTCGCCGGGGACCCGGCGGGCGCGGGCCCGCTGCTCGACGGCGACCCCGAGCGCGGCGCGTTCATGACGCCGGTGCTGCTGCGCGCGCGGCCGGGCGCCGCCGAGCCGCACGAGGTGGAGCCGTTCGGGCCGGTCGCCACGGTGCTCGCCTACGACGGCGTCGACGAGGCGGTCGGGCTGGCGGCGCGGGGCCGCGGCAGCCTCGCCGCGTCCGTCGTCACGCACGACCCCGACGTCGCGCGGACGGTCGTCCGCGGGCTGGCGCCGTGGCACGGGCGGGTGCTCGTCCTGGACCGGGACGACGCGAAGGAGTCCACCGGGCACGGGTCGCCGCTGCCCACGCTCGTGCACGGCGGTCCCGGCCGGGCGGGCGGCGGCGAGGAGCTCGGCGGGATCCGGGGCGTCCTCGGCCACATGCAGCGCACCGCCGTGCAGGCGTCGCCCGGTCTGCTCACCGCGGTCACCGGCACGTGGACGCCCGGCGCGGACCGCACCGTGTCCGGCGCCCACCCGTTCCGCAAGCCGCTGGCCGACCTGCGGCTCGGCGACACCATCGCGTCCGAGCCGCGCACGGTGACGCTCGACGACATCGCCCACTTCGCGGAGTTCACCGGCGACACGTTCTACGCGCACACCGATCCCGAGGCCGCCGCCCGCAACCCGCTGTTCGGCGGCATCGTCGCCCACGGGTACCTCGTGGTGTCGCTCGCCGCCGGGCTGTTCGTCGACCCCGCGCCGGGCCCGGTCCTGGCGAACTTCGGCGTGGACGGGCTGCGCTTCCTCACCCCGGTGAAGGCGGGCGACTCGATCGCGGTGACGCTGACCGTCAAGCAGATCACGCCGCGCTCCGGCGCCGACTACGGCGAGGTCCGCTGGGACGCCGTCGTGACGAACCAGGACGGCGAGCCCGTCGCGACCTACGACGTCCTCACGCTCGTCGCCAAGACCTGGCCGTAGCCCCGCCGGGTCCGCCCCGGCTCCGGCTCCGCCGGTGCCGGGGCGGAGCCGTGCGCGCCCGGCCGTCAGGAGCCGTCCGCGCCCCAGCCGGCGCCGCGCCCGCGGGCCTCGTCGAACACCAGCCAGGTGCGGGTGGCGCGGACGCCCGGGATGTCCTGGATGCACTCCAGCACCACGTGCCGCAGCGTCGCGTTGTCCGGTGCCCTGACCAGGACCAGGACGTCGTAGTCGCCGCCGACCATCGCGAAGTGCTCGACGTACGGGACCTCCCGCAGCCGGGCCGACAGCTCGCGCCAGGAGTTCTGCTCGATGGTGACCGACACGTAGGCGCTGGTGCCCAGGCCCGCCTTGTGCGGAGCGAGTTCGACCGTGAACCCGGTGATGACCCCGTCGTCGGTCAGCCGGGTCAGCCGGGCGTAGGCGTTGGCGCGGGAGATGTGGACGCGCTCGGCGAGGGCCCGCACCGACAGCCGTCCGTCGCGCAGCAGCTCCGCGATGATCGCGCGGTCCACGGCGTCCAGCGGCCCGGCCATTCGTCCGGGTTCCCCGCGCGCACCACCCTCTTCGCTGGACATTCGGCCCTCCACACGTCCCGCAAGTGCTTACTTGTCGCTCATTGTGCCCGAAGTCTTGAACGGATGGCCGGCACGGCGGACGCTCTCCCTAAAAGCGTCCAGCGAAAGGGAGCGACGCCATGTCCGTGGCCGCACATCCGCCGGGGGCCGCCGATCGGCTGCTGCCCTCTCCCGTCCCGGTGCGCTTCGTCGCCGAGGACGGCACCGCCGTGGAGCCGCCCGCCGGCTACCCGGCCCCGGAGGGCGGGCGGCTGCTGGAGGCGTACCGCCGCATGGTCCTGGGCCGCCGCTTCGACGCCCAGGCGACGGCGCTCACCAAGCAGGGCCGGCTCGCCGTCTACCCGTCGAGCCGCGGCCAGGAGGCGTGCCAGATCGGCGGCGTCCTCGCGCTGCGCGAGGACGACTGGCTGTTCCCCACCTACCGGGACTCGATGGCACTGGTCGCCCGCGGTCTCGACCCCGTCGAGGTGCTGACGCTGCTGCGCGGCTCCTGGCACTGCGGCTACGACCCGGCGGCCGTCCGCGTCGCCCCGCAGTGCACGCCGCTGGCGACCCAGACCGTCCACGCGGTCGGCCTGGCGGACGCGCTGCGCCGCAAGAGCGGGGACGGCGTCGTGATGGCGTTCGTCGGCGACGGCGGCACCAGCGAGGGCGACTTCCACGAGGCCCTCAACTACGCGGCCGTGCTGCGCGCGCCCGTCGTGTTCCTCGTGCAGAACAACAAGTACGCCATCTCGGTGCCGCTGGCGCGGCAGACGGCGGCGCCGGCGCTCGCGTACAAGGGCGTCGGCTACGGCGTCCCGTCCGAGCAGGTGGACGGCAACGACCTCGTCGCCGTCCTCGCCGTCCTGGACGCGGCAGTGGCGAACGCGCGCTCGGGCGGCGGCCCGTTCCTGGTGGAGGCGCACACCTACCGGATGGACGCCCACACCAACGCCGACGACGCCACCCGGTACCGCCCGGCGGAGGAGGTCGAGCGGTGGGCGGCCGCCGACCCGCTGGCCCGGCTGGAGTCCCACCTGCGCGGCCGGGGCCTCCTCGGCCCCGGGGACGTCGCCGCCGCGGGCGACGCCGCCGAGGAGTTCGCCGCGCGGCTGCGCGACCGGATGAACGCCGACCCGGAGACGAACCCGCTGGAGCTGTTCGACCACGTCTTCGCCGAGCCCACCCCGCAGCTGCGCGAGCAGCGCGACCTGCTGGCGTCCGAACTCGCCGCCGAGGAGTGACATGACCGCGTTGACGATGGCGCAGGCGCTGAACACCGCCCTGCGGGACGCGCTGCGCGAGGACGAGCGCGTGCTCGTCTTCGGTGAGGACGTGGGGCCGCTCGGCGGCGTCTTCCGGATCACCGACGGGCTGACCGCCGAGTTCGGCGACGACCGGTGCTTCGACACCCCGCTGGCCGAGGCCGGGATCGTCGGCCTCGCCGTCGGCATGGCGATGGGCGGCTTCCGCCCCGTCGTCGAGATGCAGTTCGACGCGTTCGCCTACCCGGCGTTCGAGCAGATCGCCTCGCACGTCGCGAAGACCCGCAACCGCACCCGCGGCCTGCTGTCCCTGCCGATCGTGATCCGCATCCCCTACGCGGGCGGCATCGGCGGGGTCGAGCACCACTGCGACTCCAGCGAGGCCTACTACGCCCACACCCCCGGCCTCAAGGTCGTCACCCCCGCGACGCCCGACGACGCCTACTGGCTGCTACGGGACGCGATCGCCGACCCCGACCCGGTGGTCTTCATGGAGCCCAAGCGGCTGTACTGGGCCAAGGACGAGACGTCCCCCGCCGTCCGCCGTCCCGCCGGGTTCGGACGGGCGGCGGTGCGGCGCGAGGGGACCGACGCGACGCTCGTCGCCTACGGGCCGACCGTCCCGGTGGCGCTGCAGGCCGCCGAGGCCGCGGCCCGCGACGGCATCGACCTCGAGGTCGTCGACCTGCGGACGATCGTCCCGTTCGACGACGACACCGTCGCGGCGTCCGTCCGCCGGACGGGCCGCTGCGTGGTCGTCCAGGAGGCGCAGGGGTTCGCGGGCGTCGGCGCGGAGGTCGCGGCGCGGGTGCAGGAGCGCTGCTTCCACTCGCTGGCCGCGCCCGTGCTGCGCGTCACCGGCTTCGACATCCCCTACCCGCCGCCGCACCTGGAGCACGCGCACCTTCCGGACGTCGACCGGATCCTCGACGCGGTCGACCGGCTCCAGTTCGGCGACGAACCGGACCTCCTCCACCTGGCGCGGGAGGCGTCATGACGGCGACCGCGACGGGACGGGTGTTCCGGCTGCCCGACCTCGGCGAGGGGCTGACGGAGGCGGAGATCGTCGACTGGAAGGTCGCGGTCGGCGACACGGTCGCGATCGACCAGGTCGTCGTCGAGGTCGAGACCGCCAAGGCCGTCGTGGAGGTGCCCGTCCCCTACGCCGGGACCGTGCTCCGCCTGCACGCCGAGGCGGGCGCCGTCCTCGCGGTCGGCGAACCCCTCATCGAGGTCGGCGCGGACGAGGCCCCGGACGCCGAAGGGCCCCCGGCGGACGACCCGGCGGACGACCCGGCCGCCGTCCGCTACCGGGAGGAGGAGCGGGCCGGGTCCGGGAACGTCCTGATCGGCTACGGCACCGGCCGCACGCCCGGCACGGGCGGGCGCCGCCGGGGCGCCCGGCGCGCGGCCGCCGCGCGCGGGG
>NZ_JBHTJA010000116.1:0-19320 GCF_042675525.1 Actinomadura sediminis | reverse complement strand
GGCGGCTGCCGGTGCCGCTGCGGCTCGCCGTCCGGGACGGCGCCCGCAACCGGGCCCGCACCGCGCCCGCCGTCGCGGCGATCATGGCCGCGGTGGCGGGGGCGGGCGCGATCGCCACCGTCGACGCGGGCGACTCGGAACGGGCCTCGGCGGGGTACCGGCCCCGGCTCCCGATGGGCGCGACGATGATCCAGGTGCCGCCGACACCGGCGGGCGAGGACCGGGCGGCGCGGGTGCGGGCCGCGATCGAGCGCGAACTGCCCGGACTTCCGCTGCTCGACCTGTGGGCCCTCCCGGGCGGCACGTGTCACCGGGAGATCGACCCCGAGTGCCGCACGGTCTCCTTCGAGCATGCCGGCCCGGGACGGCCGACGCCCCCGGGCACCGTCCCCGGCGACGGTCCCGCCTGGGCCCGGAAGCTGTTCGGCCGGAACGAGCCCGTGGAGGGCGTGAACGTCTACCCGGACATCGTCGTCGGCGGCGCCGCCGAGGCCCGGATGCTGCTCGGCCGGGACGCTCCCGAGGCCGTCGCGGCGCTGCGGGCGGGCAAGATCGTCCTGTTCGGCGGCGGGCCGACGGTCCATGGCGGAACGGTGACCGCCACCGTTCGGGAGCTCGACCGGGACGTGCCGGCGCCGGTGCCGGTCCGGCGCGTGCGGGGGCTGCCCGCGGTCCGGGTTCCGGCGGCCGTGCATCCGACGGCCGTCATGCCGCCGTCCGCCGCCGAACGGATCGGGTTGCGGCCGCGCGTCGCCGCGTTCGGGGTGGACGGCGCCGAGCACCGCCTCGGCGAGGCGGAGGCGGCACGACTGGGCGACGTGCTCGCCGGAACGGAGGGCGGCCACCGGGGCGACGTCTACACCGAACGCGGCCCGCGCCGCACCGGCGACTCGCGCGCGCCGCTGCTCGCCGCCCTGGCCGCCGTCCTCGCGCTCGGCGGAGCGCTGACCGCGACGAGGCTGTCGGCCGCCGACGCCCGTCCCGACCTCGCCGTCCTCGCCGCGGTCGGCGCCCGGGCGCGCACCCGGCGGCTGCTGGCGGCGGGCCAGGCGGCGTACATCGCGGCACTGGGCTGCTGGCTCGGGATCGCCGCCGGCATCGTCCCCGGCCTCGCCGCCTCGCGCCTCCTCGCCCGCGGCCCGGGGGACCACGGTGATCCCGGGCCCTTCCTCGACGTCCCCTGGACGACGCTGCTGCTGATCGGGATCGGGGTCCCGCTGATCACGGCCGTCGTCGCGGGACTGTGCACCCGTCCGAAGCTCCCCATGACCCACGCCACGGCCACGTAGCCGCGCCGCGCGGAGCCGCCGCTGCTGATAGCGTCCGGCTCGTGGCTGAGGGGGTGACGGCCGGCGGGGGAGCGGGGACCCTCGACCGCGCACCGGCGGGCCGTGCCGGACGGGACGTGCGCCGCCGCCTGGCCGCGCGCGGACGCCGCCTGCTCGGCCGCGCCCGCGCCCGCGCCGCCGAGCGCGCGCTGCCCGCCGTCGCCGCGGCCGTGTACGCCGCCTACTCGCTGCTGCGCCTGCACACGTTCCGGGCCAGCAGTTACGACCTGGTGATCTTCGACCAGGCGGTCCGCTCCTACAGCGGGTTCGGGCCGCCGGTCGCGATCGTCAAGGGCGTCCACAACGGCTTCGGGCCCTCCTTCTCCGTCCTCGGCGACCACTTCTCGCCGATCCTGGCCGTCCTCGCGCCGCTCTACTGGATCCACGACGGCCCCGGCACGCTGCTCGTCGCGCAGGCCGCGCTGTTCGCCGCCGCGATCGTCCCGATCTGGCGGTACACCGCGCGCAGGCTGGGCGCGGCCGCCGCGTACTGCGCGTCCGCCGCGTACGCGCTGTCGTGGCCGGTCGCCGAGGCGCTCGCGTTCGACTTCCACGAGGTCGCGTTCGTCCCGCTGCTCTCGGCGCTGCTCGTCGAGCGGCACGACGCGGGACGGCGCGGGCAGGCGGCGGCCGTCGCGGCGCTCCTGCTGCTGGTCAAGGAGGACATGGGCCTCCTGCTCGCCGGGTTCGGCCTCTACCTGCTCACCCTGCCCGGCGAGCGCCGCTCCGGCGCCGCCCACATCGCCGTCGGCCTCGTCGCCACCTGGGGCGCCTCGCGGTTCCTCATCCCGGCGTTCGGCGGGGACGACGACTACTACTGGGCGTACGGCGCGCTCGGCCCCGACCTGCCGAGCGCCGCCGCGCACGCGGCGACCCACCCCTGGGACGCCGTCGCGCTGCTGGGCGATCCGCCGGCCAAGCTGCTCACCCTGCTGCTGCTCGCCGCGCCGCTGCTGCTGCTCCCGCTGGCGTCGCCGCTCACGCTCGCCGCGGTGCCGCTGCTCGCCGAGCGGATGCTGGCGACCGGGTTCGAGAACTGGTGGCAGGCGCGGTACCACTACAACGCGTTCGTCATCGCGATCCTCGTCCTGGCGGCCGTGGACGGGGCGGTGCGGCTCCGCCGCCGCCTCCGCGCGGCCCGCCGCGGACCGCGCGCCCTTCCCGCCGCCGCCCTGCTGGTCGCCGCGGCCGTCACCGTCCCGTTCTTCGCGTTCGGCGATCTCGCGGACCCGTCCCTCTACCGGCGCAACGCGCGCGCGCAGGCCGCCGCGGCCGCGGCGGCGCACGTCCCGTCCGGCGCCCTCGTCGAGGCGGCCAACAACATCGGCCCGGCCCTCAGCGCCCGCGCGCGCGTCCTGCTGCTGGACCGCTGGCCCCGCAGCGCGCCGTGGGTCGTCGCCGACGTCGAGCGCCTGACGTTCCCGTTCCGTTCCGTGCACGACCAGCGCGTCCGCGTGGAGGGGCTGCTCCACCTCGGGTACCGGGAGGTGTTCCGGCGGGAGGGCTACGTCGTCCTGCACCATCCCGGCTACCCGCCCACCGGGAATTTTGGACGCCCGTCCAATACATCCGGATGATCTTCCGGTCAGAATGACCGTGAAGGTCTCGGAAAGGTACATCGACCTATCATTTTCGCCAGGAATGACTGATACTTGAAGAAAGTCGTGACGGCCGCGTCCGGCGCGGGCGGCGCAGTCCGCGAAACCGCCGGTCACGCCGCCGGAGCGACGGCACGGGCGAAGTACGGAGCGAGGCCGGCGACGGTCCGGGGCAGGCGCGGAATTCGCCCACCGCGCGCCGCTGCCGCGGAGTGGAATTTCCCGGCCCGGGAGCAGCGTGGCGCGGGGTGGAATATGTCGAACGGTCAGGACGCGCCGGCCGCGGACGTCCGGCGCTTCGAAACCTGCGGGCGGGCGTGGATCGCCGGCCTGCGGCACGTCTGGTCCGCCGGTGAGGCCGGCATGGCCGACCGCGGCCCCGTCATCGAGGGCCCGCCGCTGCTGTTCGAGATCGCCTCGGTCAGCCGCGACGACCCCATCCTGCGCGAGCACGGCGACCGCGCCGGTCTCGCCGGCCCCGGCCGCCCCGCCGGGGGCCGCACCCGCCCCGACGGCCCGGCGGACGGCGCGTCCGGCGGGGCCCGCCCGGACGCCGAGCAGGTCCGCTGGGTCGTCGACCTCCTGCGCTCCCGCCCCTGGACCACCAGCGCCTGGATCCCGCTCACGACGCCCGGCGAGCCCGCCGGCGCCCCGCCCGCCCCGACCGTGCCCGCCCCGACTGTGCCCGCTTCGACCGTGCCCGCCCCGACCGTGCTCGCCTTCCGCATCCGCGGCTACCGGCTGATCACGACGGCGATGTTCCGCGCCCAGAACGTCCACCGCGCCTACCTCGCCTACCTCCCGCTGCGCGAGGTCCAGGTCCACGTCGCCGACCGCCTCGGCCTGCCGTCCGGGCCGCTCCGCGTCTTCGTCGACGTCCCCCACCTCCACGTGGCGGACGCCGACCGCGTCGCGGGCATCCTCGCCGCCCAGCCCGAGTCCAACGCGGCGTGACCCGTCCGGACGCGGCCCGACCCGCACATCACCGACCCGCCCTTGACAGACCCGGACAAAGGTGAGTTACCGGTGGGTGTTTCCCCGTGCGCGATGAGCGGACGCGGCGAGGGATAGACTCGCCGACGGGGCGAGCGCACGACGAGGTGACTCGCGACTTCAGCTGCACACGACCCGAACATCCATCTTTCGAAGGACCGTTTCCTTGAGCAAGCCCGTCGTCCTCGTCGCAGAAGAACTCTCTCCCGCCGGCATCGCCGTGCTGGAATCCGACTTCGAGGTCCGCCACGTCGACGGAAGCGACCGCGAGCGGCTGCTGCCCGCGGTGGCCGACGTCGACGCGCTGATCGTCCGCAGCGCCACCAAGGTCACCGCGGAGGTGTTCCGGCACGCCGCGAGGCTGCGCGTCGTCGCCCGCGCCGGCGTCGGCCTCGACAACGTCGACGTCGAGGCCGCCACCAAGGCCGGCGTCATGGTGGTGAACGCGCCGACCTCCAACATCGTCACCGCCGCCGAGCACGCCATCGCGCTGCTGCTGGCCACCGCCCGGAACGTGCCACAGGGCCACGCCGCGCTCAAGCAGGGCGAGTGGAAGCGGTCCAAGTACACCGGCGTCGAGCTCCAGGGCAAGACCGTCGGCGTCCTCGGCCTCGGCCGCATCGGCGTGCTCGTCGCCCAGCGCCTCGCCGCGTTCGACATGAACGTGATCGCGTTCGACCCCTACGTGCAGGCGGCCCGCGCCGCGCAGCTCGGCGTCAAGCTCGTCACGCTCGACGAGCTGCTCGCCGAGAGCGACTTCATCACCGTGCACCTGCCGAAGACCCCCGAGACCCTCGGGCTCATCGGCGACCGCGAGCTGCACCGGGTCAAGCCGAGCGTCCGGATCGTCAACGCCGCCCGCGGCGGGATCGTCGACGAGGAGGCCCTCGAACTGGCGATCAAGGACGGCCGCGTCGCCGCCGCCGGCCTCGACGTGTTCAGCAGCGAGCCCTGCACCGACAGCCCGCTGTTCCACCACGACAACGTCGTGGTCACCCCGCACCTCGGCGCCAGCACCCACGAGGCGCAGGAGAAGGCGGGCACGCAGGTCGCCCGCTCGGTGAAGCTCGCGCTCTCCGGCGAGTTCGTCCCGGACGCCGTCAACGTGCAGGGCGGCGCCGTCGCCGAGGACGTCAAGCCCGGCCTCCCGCTCGCCGAGAAGCTCGGCCGGATCTTCACCGCCCTCGCCGGCGGCGTCCCGGTCCGGCTCGACGTCGTCGTCCGCGGCGAGATCGCCGAGCACGACGTCAAGGTGCTCGAGCTGGCCGCGCTCAAGGGCGTCTTCGTGGACGTCATCGAGGAGGCCGTCACGTTCGTGAACGCCCCCCTCCTGGCCCGCGACCGCGGTGTCGAGGTGACCCTCACCACCAGCGAGGACAGCCCCGACTGGCGGAACGTCGTCCAGGTGCGCGGCACCATGGCCGACGGCGAGGTCGTGTCGGTGTCCGGCACCCTCACCGGCCCCAAGCACGCCGAGCGGCTCATCGAGATCAACGGCTACAACATGGAGCTGGTCCCGACCGAGCACATGGCGTTCTTCTCCTACGTCGACCGTCCCGGCATCGTCGGCGCCGTCGGCAAGCTGCTCGGCGACGCGCAGGTCAACATCGCCGGCATGCAGGTCGGCCGGGACGCCAAGGGCGGTCGCGCGCTGATCGCCCTGACCGTCGACTCCGCCATCCCGTCGCAGCTCGTCGACGCCATCAAGACCGAGGTCGGCGCCGACATGGGCCGCCGCGTCGACCTGGACGGCTGACGCTCGACCACCGCCGCGGGGGCGGGCGCCCGGCACCGCGCCGGGCGCCCGCCCCCACGCCGTCCACTCGTTTTGCATCTCGCATACTGAGATTTTCGGTCACCTGTCGGGACAACCGCACAGCGGTGCGGGTACCGTTGCAGGGAGTATGCGGCGCTTCGTGGTAATCCTTCGCTGCCGCAGCGGGGCCTGATCATCGGCGGGCCGGCCCGCTGCGGAGGCAGCGCACGGCCATGAGTCCGATGCCGCGCCCGACCGTGCGAACCACGGTCGCCCGGCGGCCCTCACGCCAACCGCTCAGCGATACGGAGACTCCCATGGACAGCATCACCGCGCCCGCCGCCCAGCCCGCCGACGACGCCCGCGACGAGGCGGCCCGCGCCCTGCAGATCGCCCTGGACCGCCGCGACAACGGCGGCCACCCCACCCGCTGACCCGCTCCCGCCCGCCCCGCGGGCCCGGCGGGCCCGGCGGGCGATACGCCCGGCGTCGCGCCCCGTTCAGGCGCGTCGCCTCGGGCGGTTGCCGGGGGGCGGGCGGCGCGGCAGGGTTGGGGCATGACGCCGAGTTCCCGCGTGGTCGCGGAGTCCGCCGAACCGGGCGAGGTCGCCGGCATCCTGCGGGACGTCGGGCGCCTCGGCCCGTTCTTCGAGATCCGCACCGACCCGGCCGAAGAGGCCGACCCCACGTGGCGGCCTTTCCCCGAGACCGACCGCGCGCGGCTCACCGACCTGACCGCCCGGTACGCCGAACGGCTCGGCACGTCCGAACGGCGGGTCGCCGCCTCCATCCTGTTCCAAGGGCTCGCGTCCCGGCTGTGGTCCCCGATGGTCGCGGCGGCGGCGCGGGGCGTCGTCCCCGACCTCGCGGGGCTGCACTGGCGGTGGGCGCCCGGCGCGCCCGTCGCGCTGTGGCTGGCCGCGCCCGGCGGGCGGCGCACCGGCGGGACGGACGACGCCGCGCGGCTCGTCCACGACCAGGTCGTCGCCCGGGCCCTCGCGCCGCTCCGCGACACGCTGGCGGACGTCGTCCGGCTCGCCGACGGGCTCGTGTGGGGCAACGCCGCGTCGGCGCTCGCCGGAAGCCTGAACGTCGGCCCGCGCGACCCCGCACGGGCGGCGATCGTCCGGGCGCTGCTGGCGCTCCCGCCGCTGGACGGCACCGGCGGCTTCGGCCCCGCCGGGTTCGTCCGGCGGAGCTGCTGCCTGTACTACCGGGTGCCGCCCGGCGGCGGCATGTGCGGCGACTGCGCCCTGCTCAGGCGGGGGCCGTCCGGCGGGTGAGCGCCCGCTCGGACAGGAAGCCGAACAGCAGGCCCAGCGTCGCCCACAGCGCGAGCTGGATCCCCAGCGAAGCGATCCGGAAGTCCCACAGCACGGTGGCGGGGAAGCCGTCCGGGAGCGCGTCGGGATCGGGGGTGAGCCGGTTCGCGACGGCGATCAGGACCACGAAACCGATCACCGTGACGATCGTCGCGTTCCAGGCGCCCAGGCGCGGGACGAGGCGGCGGCCCACGATCAGCGCCGCCGCGGTCGCCAGGACGCCGAGCGCCGCCATCCCGAAGTACAGCGCGGTACGGCCCCCGATCGTCTCGGGATCGCCGACGGCCGGAGGCGTCGCCGGGTACTTGAGGGACGGGACGAGCACGAGCGCGACGAACCCGGCCGCCGCGACCACGGCGGCGGTGGCGCGGGCGCCGAGCGCGCCGAGGCGCCCCTGCGCGAACGCGAACGCGATCGCGAAGAGGCCGCCGACCGCGACCCCGTACACCCCCACCGCGGTGATCAGGCCCACGGTCCGCTGCGCGGTGCGGCTCACCACCTCTTCCTCGTGCGGGTGGCCACCGGCGGCGCGGGCCGCCGCCTCCTCGAACGCGATGGCGTCGGCGACCCGCGGCTCCCCGTAGATCCACGCGACCACCAGCGCGACCGCGGCGGCGGCGAGGCCCGCGAGCATGCCCCGGACGAGCAGTCGTCTCATCATCGCGGCGGCCTCAGTGGCAGGGGAAGCCGAGCAGGTGCCGGCCGTCGTGGGTGAACTCGTGGATCCAGGTGCCGCCGAAGACGGACGTCGCGCCCTGTTCGGCGCCGACGAAGTAGAGCAGGACCCCGGCCAGGACGAATGCGAAGATCGCCCACGGCAGGATCTCGCGGACCGGGACGCGGACGGGCGTCGCCGGACGCGCGTCGGGCGCCGCGGCGGACGGGACGGCGTGCTGTGCCATCGCGGGTCTCCTCACGGGGGTCGCTCGCCCCCTGTCATGGGAGGACGACGGGTCAGTGTCCTGACTCCCAGATCGCCGCCTTCCGCCGACCTTCCAGCCGTGCGGCCGTGGTCCGGATGGCGGAGGCTCCCTGGTCACAGTGGCGGGACCGTCCCGGAGTCGCACCGGGTTCCTGCGCACCGTCGCCTCGGTGTGAAGTTGTCGTACCGAGCGTGCCCTCCGCCGCCGCGTCGGTCAAGGGGGCGATGTGCCCGGAATGCGAGACGGAAGCCCATGCAGTGAGACGTTTGCAGTAGAGTGCGCGCATGGCATCCCGCAGCATCCGTCTGGCCGTCATCCCCGGTGACGGGATCGGCCCCGAGGTGGTCGCCGAAGGACTGAAGGTCCTCGAGGCGGTCGCGCCGTCCGGCGGCCTGAACTTCGAGCAGACCTCCTACGACCTGGGCGCCGCCCGCTGGCACCGGACGGGCGAGACGCTGCCCGACTCGGTCCTCGACGAGCTGCGCGAGCAGGAGGTCATCCTGCTGGGCGCCGTAGGCGACCCGAGCGTGCCGAGCGGCGTGCTGGAGCGCGGGCTGCTGCTGCGGACCCGGTTCGAGCTCGACCACTACGTCAACCTGCGTCCCGTCAAGCTGTTCCCCGGCGTCACGACCCCGCTCGCGGGCGTCGCCCCGGACGACATCGACATGGTCGTCGTCCGCGAGGGCACCGAGGGGCCGTACACCGGCGTCGGCGGCGTCCTGCGCAAGGGCACCCGGCACGAGGTCGCGACGCAGGAGAGCGTCAACACCGCGTTCGGCGTCGAGCGGGTGATCCGGTACGCGTTCGAGGTCGCCGCGTCGCGTCCGCGCAGGCACCTGACGCTCGTCCACAAGGACAACGTGCTGACGTTCGCCGGCGACCTCTACCAGCGGACGCTGAAGCGGGTCGGCGCTGAGTACCCGCAGGTGACCACCGCGTACACGCACGTGGACGCGGCCACGATGTTCTTCGTCAACGATCCGCGGCGGTTCGACGTCGTCGTCACCGACAACCTGTTCGGCGACATCATCACCGACATCGGCGCGGCCATCGCGGGCGGCATCGGCCTCGCCGCGTCCGGCAACGTCAACCCGGACCGGACGGCGCCGTCGATGTTCGAGCCCGTGCACGGCAGCGCACCCGACATCGCGGGGCAGGGCAAGGCCGACCCGACCGCCACGATCCTGTCGGTCGCGATGCTGCTCGACCACGTCGGCGCCGGCGACGCCGCGCGGCGGGTCGAGCGGGCGGTGTCGGACGACCTGGGCGAGCGCGGCGCGCTCGGCGCCCGGTCGACCGCGCAGATCGGCGACGCGATCGCCAAGCGAGTATCCGGCTAGGGGCACGCCTCTCCGCCGGAACAGGGACACTCCGGGCGTGCCGTACGGCGCGCCCGGTTTTTCCGTGTGCGCCGTTACCGAGGAGTCACCTCCACGAAGTACGACAATAAGGACTAAGACGCCCATGCGGCGACGGGGCCGCACCGGCGATCCGCGAGAGGACAACCGCGATGAGCAGCAACCTGGACTTCGAGATCACGCTCACCGACCGGCCGGCATCGGCCGCCGAGCGCGAACGCGTCCTGGCCGACCCGGGCTTCGGGCGGTACTTCACCGACCACATGGTCACGATCCGCTACTCGGCGGACCGCGGCTGGTACGACGCGAAACTCGAACCGTACGGGCCGATCCCGATGGACCCGGCGTGCCAGGTGTTCCACTACGCGCAGGAGCTCTTCGAGGGCCTCAAGGCGTACAAGCAGCCGGACGGCTCGATCGTCACGTTCCGCCCCTACATGAACGCCGCGCGGATGAACCGGTCCGCCAAGCGGATGGCGATGCCGCAGATCCCGGACGACCTGTTCGTCCGGGCCTGCGAGCTCCTCGTCGCCACCGACCGCGACTGGGTGCCCGACACCGAGGGGCACAGCCTCTACCTGCGCCCGTTCATGTTCGCCACCACCCGCGCGCTCGGCGTCAACAACCCGGCCGGCGAGTTCCTGTTCATGGTCATCGCGTCGCCGTCCGGGCTGTACTACCCGCGCGGCATCAAGCCCGTCTCGGTGTGGCTGTCGCAGGACTACACCCGCGCGGCCCCCGGCGGCACCGGCGAGGCGAAGTTCGGCGGCAACTACGCGGCGTCCTTCGCCGGGCAGGCCGAGGCCGTCGAGAAGGGCTGCGACCAGGTCGTCTGGCTCGACGCGGTGGAGCACCGCTGGGTCGAGGAGGTCGGCTCGATGAACCTCATGTTCGTCTACGGCTCCGGCTCGGACGCCCGGATCCTGACGCCCGCGCTGACCGGCACCCTCCTCGCCGGCATCACCCGCGACTCGATGCTCAAGCTCGCGCCCGACCTCGGCATCCAGGCCGAAGAGGGCAAGATCAGCATCGAGGAGTGGCAGGCGGGCTGCGAGTCCGGCGAGATCACCGAGGTGTTCGGCTGCGGCACCGCCGCGATCATCAGCCCGGTCGGGCACGTCAAGGGCCACGACCGCGAATGGACGATCGGCGACGGCGAGCCCGGCGAGATCTCGATGCGGCTCCGCGAGGAACTCATCGGCATCCAGTACGGCACCCGCCCCGACCCGTACGGCTGGGTCCACGAGATCGTCGCGGCGCCCTCGGCGTCAGGCCGCTAGGCGGCCCTCCCTCAACGGGCGCCGCGTGCGAGTGCCGCATCGGTGAGGGCTTGGCAGATGCGCCTGTTGGCGTCGTGACGCGGGGGGACGGAGACCGGTTCTCCGTCCCCCTGCGTCTCGGGATGTGGGATCGCGTTCTCAGCATCGGATCGGGTGTGGCACACTGGGTCGCATCATGCGCCACAGCCTCGTGATTATCGGCTGGCGCGCCGGCATCTGACGGGACAACGCCGGCGCGCAGACCTCTCACGTCCGTGAGGGGTCTTTTTTGTGTCCTGGCGCCGATCCGCCCATATCTGGGGGTTTCCGAAACCATGCAAGGTGACGCTTTCCACGTCTACGACACCACGCTGCGCGACGGCTCGCAGCAGGAGGGGCTGAACCTCTCCGTGGCCGACAAGCTCGCCATCGCGCGGCACCTGGACGACCTGGGCATCGGCTTCATCGAGGGCGGCTGGCCGGGCGCCAACCCCAAGGACACCGAATTCTTCAGGCGGGCTCGGACCGAGCTGGACCTGAGGCACGCGCGGCTCACCGCGTTCGGCGCGACCCGCCGGGCCGGGGTGAAGGCGGCCGACGACCCGCAGGTCGCCGCGCTGCGCGAATCCGGCGCGTCCGTCGTGACCCTGGTCGCCAAGAGTCACGACAGGCACGTCGAGCTGGCCCTCCGCACCAGCCTGGAGGAGAACCTCGCGATGATCCGCGACACGGTCTCCCACCTGCGTGCGGAGGGCCAACGCGTCTTCCTGGACGCCGAGCATTTCTTCGACGGCTACAAGGCCAACCGGGCCTACGCGCTGGAGGCCGTCCGCACCGCCGCCGAGGCCGGCGCGGACGTCGTCGCGCTGTGCGACACCAACGGCGGCATGCTGCCGGACGAACTCGCCGACGTCGTCCACGACGTCGTGTCCCTCGGCGTGCGGGTCGGCATCCACTGCCACGACGACTCGGGCTGCGCGGTGGCGAACTCGCTCGCCGCCGTGAAGGCCGGCGCCACGCACGTCCAGGGGTGCGCCAACGGGTACGGCGAGCGCAGCGGCAACGCGAACCTGTTCACCCTCGTCGGGAACCTGCAGCTCAAGCGGGGGATGAACCTCGTGCGGGACGACCAGCTCGCCGAGATGACCCGGATCGCGCACGCCGTGTCGGAGGTCACGAACGTGACGCCGAGCTCGCAGCAGCCCTACGTGGGCCTGTCGGCGTTCGCGCACAAGGCGGGCCTGCACGCGTCCGCCGTCAAGGTCGACCCGGACCTGTACCAGCACATCGACCCGGCCGCCGTCGGCAACGACATGCGGATGCTGGTCTCCAGCATGGCCGGGCGCGCCTCGGTCGAGCTGAAGGGCCGCGAGCTCGGCTACGACCTGTCCGGCGACAAGGCCAAGGCCGTCGTCGACCGGGTCAAGGAACTGGAGTCGACCGGCTACACCTACGAGGCCGCCGACGCCTCCTTCGAGCTCCTGCTGCGGGAGGAGCTGACGGGCGTCCGGCAGCGGCACTTCGAGGTCGAGTCGTGGCGGTCGATCGTGGAGCGCCGCCCGGACGGCTCCATGGTCAGCGAGGCGACCGTGAAGCTGCACGCCAAGGGCGAGCGGATCATCGCGACCGGCGAGGGCAACGGTCCCGTCAACGCCCTCGACAACGCGCTCCGCATCGCGCTCGAGCGGCTGTACCCGGAGCTGGCGCGGCTGGAGCTCGTCGACTACAAGGTCCGCATCCTGGAGGGCTCCCACGGCACCGACGCCCGCACCCGGGTCCTGATCGAGTCGGGCGACGGCACCCGCGAGTGGGGCACCGTCGGCGTCGAGGACAACGTCATCGCCGCGTCCTGGCAGGCCCTCGAGGAGGCCGTCACCTACTGCCTGCTGCACGCGGGCCACGAGGTCGGCTGACCGGGCCCCGCAGGGGCGCCGAAGTATCCGGGGGATCAGTGGGCATGATCGGTGCATGAGCACCGAAGTGACCGACAATCCCGCCGAGCAGCGCTACGACGCCACCGTGGACGGCGCCTCCGCCGGGTACGCCGAGTACGAACCGGGGGAGGGCGTCGTCATGTTCACGCACACCGAGATCGACCCGGCCTTCAAGGGCAAGGGCGTCGGCGGCGCGCTGGTCAGGGGAGCGCTCGACGACGTGCGCGCGAAGGGCCTGCGCGTCGTCCCGCTCTGCCCGTTCGTCAAGGGGTGGATCGAGAAGCACCCCGACTACGGGGACCTGGTGGCCCGCTGACGACCCCGGCGGCGTCCGCCCGGCCGGACGGACGCCGCCGGCCGTTCAGGAATCGCCGGGCTTCGGTCCGGCGCTCTGGACGACCTCGAAGCTCCACAGTTCCGCGCCCGCCGCGGCCGGGCCGCCGTGCCCGTGCCCGTGGCCGGCGGGGCGGTCCTTCGCGGCTTCCGCGTGGCCCCGCTGGAACTGCCGGCTCTCGGTCCAGCGCTTGAAGTCCTCCTCACTGCGCCACTTCGTGTACACCAGGTACCGGTCCTGGCCTTCGACGGGACGCAGCAGCTCGAAGCCCTCGAACCCCTCGGCCGACTCCACCAGCCCGGCCCGGCCGGCGAACCGGCGCTCGATCTCCTCGCGCATCTCCGGGTTCACGGTCAGGACGTTGATCTTCACGACGGACAACGCGGGTCTCCTTCGCCTCGGGTGCCTGCTCTCCCTGCATCGTCCTACACGGCCCGAGGCCACGGCGTCCCGCCCTCCAGGAGAGCCGCGCCGACAGTGACACCGACAGTGACACCGACATCGACGCCGGTGGGCTTCGAGGCGTGCGCCCGGGCCGGGGGCGCCGAGGACCCCGTGCCGGTCTTTCCGCCGGTGGCGGCGCGGCGCAGGAGGAGTTCCCGCGGAATCGCGGAAATCGGTGGCGGTTTCCGGGCGGGACGGTCACCATGGGACGAGCGCGGCACGCGCGGCGTTCCCGCATGCCGTTCCCCAGCCCCCGAAACACCGGAGTGATCGTATGCCTGTCCGACCCTGGAACCCCGAGGACCTCGGGCGTCCGACGGACGGAGAACGGGTCGACGTGGCCTTCGGGCTGGGCCGGGTGTACGAGCACGAGGGCGACCTGGAGCGGGCCGCCGGCTGGTACCGGCGGGCGGCCGAGTCCGGGCACGCCGGCGCGGCCCTGCGGCTCGGCGCCGTGCTGGGCCGGCTGGCCGACGCCCGGTCCGCCGATGCGTCCGACGAGTCCGCCGAGGACCTGCTCGCGGAGGCCACGCGCTGGCTGAGCGGGGTGCAGGCCGCCACCACGCCGGACGCCATCGAGCTGATCACCGACATGCTGAACCGGCACCAGCGGCAGGCGGCACGGCGGGGGCTCGAACCCACCGCGACGGGCTGAACCGCCCGCCGGGGACGAACCTCGCCGCCGTCCCGGCCGTCGGACTCCATGAGACCGACGACGGGAGAGCGACCGATGAGCGGCGACCCGACCCCGCGCCCAGAACGCCGGTACCTGCCCCCGGACCACGCGGCCACCACCGAGTTCGCCGCCCCCGGCACGGACTCGAACGCCGCCGACCCGAACGCCACCGACCCCGACCCGCCGGACGCGCCCGCGGACGTCCGCGAAGAGCCCGCGGACGCGCCGGGCGACACCGCGCCCACCGCACCCGCACCGGGTGACACCGCACCAGGGGACACCGCACCGGACGGCCGCGGCCCGCGCGAGCCCGAGGACGTGCGGGTCGCGCCGCTGCACGCCCCGCCCGCCGGGCGCGGACGGTCGGGCGGCACCGCCGAACTCGCGGGCCCGTCGCCGACCCCGCCCGGGCCTCACGCGCCGCCGGTGCGCGGGCGCGGAGGGAAGGTTCGCGGCCCCGCCTTCGCGCTCGGAACCGGCGTGCTCGTGGTCGCCGTGGCGCTCGGGGCCGTGTTCGCCCTCGGCGGCGACGGGGAACCGGCCGACGCCCCGGAGGCGACGCCCACAGCGACGCCCACGGCGACGTCCACGGCCGGGACCCCCGGCGGGACGGGCGGCGGTGCGGCGCCCGCGCCGACGACCGGGCCGTCGACGACCGGGCCGTCCACGGCGGTGCCCGAGGCGCCCGCCGCCGGAGCGGAGCCGCCGCTGCGGGGCGACGGCGTCGCCTACCGGGTCGTCGAGGACGGTCCGGGCTACTACGAGGGTTCGTTCGTCGTGACCAACCGCACCGGACGGCCGCTGACGTCGTGGCGGCTGTCGTTCCTGGCGCCCGGTTCGGACGTCCGCAACGCGTGGGGCGGACGGCTGGTGCGGGGCGGCGAGCGGGCGGTGATCGAGAACACGCCGGGCGCGGCGGCCGTCCCGCCGATGGGCACGGTGACGGTCCGGTTCGGCGCCGCGGGGGAGCCGGCGCCGCCCGCCGAATGCGTCGTGAACGGCGCGGGGTGCGGCCTCTGACCGGGGTACTAGGCTCTCGAACATGCGTATCGCGAGGTTCTCCACCGACGAGGGCATGTCCTTCGGGGTGGTGGAGGAGAACACCGTCGCCGCCGTCGCGGCGCATCCTTTCGGAGAGCTCACCTTCACCGGGCACCGTTTCCCGCTCGCCGACGTCCGGCTGCTGGCCCCGATCCTGCCGAGCAAGGTCATCGCGATCGGCAAGAACTACGCCGAGCACGCGGAGGAGATGGGCGGGGAGGCCCCCGCCGAGCCGCTGATCTTCGCGAAGCCGTCGACCAGCGTGATCGGGCCGGGCGAGGCGATCGCCTACCCGGAGAAGCTGTCCGAGCGCGTCGACCACGAGGGCGAGCTCGCGCTGGTGATCGGCCGGATGTGCCGGGAGGTCCCGGCGTCCCGGGCCGCCGAGGTGATCCTCGGCTACACCTGCGCGAACGACGTCACGGCCCGCGACCTGCAGGCCAGGGACGGCCAGTGGACGCGCGCGAAGGGATTCGACACGTTCTGCCCGCTCGGCCCGTGGATCGAGACCGAGGCCGACCCCGCGGACCTGGCGATCAGCACGTCCGTCAACGGCGAGGTCAGGCAGAGCGCCCGCACGTCGCAGCTCATCCACGACATCCCCAGGCTCGTGGAGTACGTCAGCCAGGTCATGACGCTGCTGCCGGGGGACGTCATCCTGACCGGCACCCCGGCGGGCGTGGGCCCGCTGGAGGTCGGCGACGAGGTCACCGTGACCGTCGAGAACGTGGGGACCCTCACCAACCGGGTCATCGCCCGCGACTGAGCGGCCGGAACGCGGAAGGCGCCCGGCGCGGCCCGGGCGCCGGCCCGCGGGGGGCGCACTCCGCGCGACGGAGGCGTGCGGACGGCCGTCGGCTAATCGTTTTGGTCCAAGTCCCCAACTCCTGTATTCTCATCGAGGCGCGAGCGACCGGCCCGAAACGGCAGGAAGCCCGCGTACCTCTCTGGGGTATGGTGTAATCGGCAGCACGACTGATTCTGGTTCAGTTAGTCTAGGTTCGAGTCCTGGTACCCCAGCTGCGTCCGCGACAGCGGACAGGCCCCCGTCGTCTAGTGGCCTAGGACGCCGCCCTCTCAAGGCGGTAACGGCGGTTCGAATCCGCTCGGGGGTACACGTTCGCTTCTCCTCGGCAACGCGCGGGAGCGGACGGCACGTCCTGCCCCCGTCGTCTAGTGGCCTAGGACGCCGCCCTCTCAAGGCGGTAACGGCGGTTCGAATCCGCTCGGGGGTACTGTCCACGCGACACGAAACCGCAGACCCACGGTCTGCGGTTTTTTTGCGTTCATGGGCCGATGAGGCATCGGGCGGCCGGCGAGAAGAACATGCGCGGGTTCGGGCAATCAGTGCTGATTCCCTCCCGAGAAAGGCGCCGGATGCATGACCGTGACCGACACACCATCTGAACGGGCCCCCACGGAGACGACCGACGCGTCGATCATCGCGAGCTCGCGGGCCGAACCGGAGCGGTTCGCGCAGATCTTCGACCGGTACCACGCCGCGATCCACCGGTACGCGGCGGCCCGGCTGGGCGCCTCGGCCGCCGACGACGTGGCGGCGGAGACCTTCCTCGCCGCGTTCGATCGGCGCGACCGCTACGACCCGGACCGGCCCGAGGCGCGCGCCTGGCTCTACGGCATCGCGACGAACCTGATCTCCCGGCACCGCCGCCGCGAGGTGCGGCACTACCGGGCGCTGGCCCGCACCGCCGAGCCGCCCGCCCCCGGCGACCACGCCGACCGGGTCGCCGACCGGGTGAGCGCGCAGACGCTCGGCCCCGACCTCGCGCGCGGGCTCGCCGCGCTGTCCAAGGGCGACCGGGACGCGCTGCTGCTCGTCGTCTGCGCCCAGCTCAGCTATACGGAGGCCGCGAGCGCGCTGGGCGTGAAGGTCGGCACGGTCGGGTCCCGCGTCAACCGCGCCCGCCGCAAGCTCCGCAAGGTCCTGCCCCCCACCGGCGAGGAGACGACGAACCATGGATGAAACGCAGCGACTTCGGGAGCGTTACGACGCCCTTCCCGGCCCGGAGCCGCGGAGCGTCGCCGCGGCGCGGGCCCGTCTCGACGCGCACCTGACCGGCGCCGCCCCGGCGGCGGCCCGCGGACGGCGGCGCGTCCGTCCGACCTGGGGGCTCGGCCTCCTCACGGCCGGGGCGGCCGCGGCCCTCGCCGTGACCACCGTGGTCGTCCCCGGGGACGACCCCGCCGCCCCCGCCGCCCCCGTCGCGCAGGCGCCCACGGCGCGGACGATCCTGCTGGCGGCCGCCGACCAGGCCGCGACGGCCCCCGCGGACGGGAAGTACTGGCACGTCGCCACGCTGAACCTCGCCGGGGGCAAGAGCGTGCGCGCGACCTGGACGACCCGGGACGGACGGCGCTGGACCGGGCGCCGGTCCGCGAAGACCGAGCCGGGGGTGCCCGCGACCGAGCTCCATGAGCTGAAGGGGCTCCCGCCGATGGGCACGACCGTCCTCGGCGCCGACCCCTCCCTCTCCGAACTGCAGGGGCTGCCGACCGACCCCGCGAAGCTGAAGGCCACGGCCGAACGCAACATCCCGCCCATCGAGCGGGACGAGGAGACGGGGAAGCCGGTGACCACCCGGCACGGATACCTCGTGGAGGCACTCGTCGGCCTGATCACCGACCAGCCGGTCACGCCGAAGGTCCGCGCGGCGGCGTTCCGCGTCCTCGCGGCGACGCCCGGTGTCAAGACGGCGGGCAAGGCCACCGACGAACTGGGCCGCAAGGGCGTCGTGCTGACCTTCGAGCTCAGCACCCCGCAGTCCGGCACGACCGGGTTCCGGCTGATCATCGACCCGAAGACCTCCCAGGTCCTCGCCAGGCGGGTCACCGCCGACCCGAAGCGCAAGGGGCGCTGGACGGGCACGACGCACTACCTCGCCGCCGAATGGACGAACGAGGCCCCGGCCGTCCCGAACCTGCCCTGACCCGGACGCGGAGAGATCCGTGCGGCAGGAACCGCGCCCGCCGCCCGCGGCCCTGTGGCCGCGGCGGCGGGCGGGGCCCGCTGAGCGGGAACGGGGCGGCGGCCGGCGGGACGCGCGCCGTATAGGAGAGGGATGACCTCCACCATGAGCGACCGCGACCGGATCGTCGAGCGGCTCGCCGAACTGGCCGCCGCCCTCGACCGCCGCGACTGGGACGCGCTCGCCGCGATGTTCGTCCCGTCCGCCACCGGCTACGGCCGGACCGGGCGGGACGGGATCGTCGCGACCGTCCGCGCGCACCTCGGCGGCTGCGGGCCGTCGCAGCACCTCCTCGGCAACCACCGCGTCGAGATCCGCGGCGACGAGGCGCGCTCGCTGACCTGCGCGCGCGTCCACCACCAGGGCGCAGGGGAGGCGGCGGGGCTCTTCTACGAGTGCTTCGGCGAGTACGAGGACCACTGGACCCGGACCCCGGACGGCTGGCGCATCACCTCCCGCGCGTTCACGATCTCGCACGACCTGGGCGACTTCACCGTCCTGCGGCCGGGCTGAACGGGCGCCGCGCGCCCGGCACCGGAGTAGCGCGCGCGGTGCCGGGCGGCCCGATCTTCGGAGTTTTACCGCGTCGGCCCGGCCCGCGTCGTTTGTCCCCTGGGGTGCGGGTGAGGGGTGGAGTGACGCAGGGCACCGCGTGAGCGCCGGGACGGCCGACGCCGAGGAGGCCGAGGAGAAGGTCCGAAGACGTCCCTGGCCTTGCCTCGAGCGGATCGGGCGAGACGGCCGAGGGGGACCAGATGGAAGACACCATGCCCGAAGGGCCGCGGCGGGGCCGCGCCCCCCGCGGGCCCGAGCGCCCGTCCGGGGAACGACCGTCCAAGGGCGGACCCGACGTGTACCTCAACGTCCCGGAGCTCGAGGTCGAGGAGATCTCCCTCGAGGTGGAGAACCTCGAGGCGCACGTGGCGCTGTCCGTCCAGGTCCTCGACATGCTGAAGCTCAACGTCGGCGCCGACGTCGGCCTGGGCGCGGTCAAGCTCGACGTCAAGGGCGTCGAGGCGCAGGCGTGCCTGGAGGTCAGGCTCGACGAGGTGGCCGCCATCGTCGACCGCGTGCTGACCACCCTCGACCGCAACCCGCAGCTCCTGGAGCACATCGGGCGGGGCGTGGAGTCGGTCGGCACCGGCACGGGGCGAGCGGTCGGCGAACTGGGCACGGGCGCCCGCGGCGCGGTCCGGGACGTCGGGCGCGGTGCCGGGGGCGCGGTCCGGGACGTCGGGCGCGGTGCGGGGGGCGCGGTCCGGGACGTCGGCGAAGGGACGGGCGGCGCCGTCGAGGGTGTCGGCCTGGGCGCGGCCGGCGCGGTTCACGACGTGGGGCGCGGTGCGGGCGGCGCCGCCGAGCAGGCG
>NZ_JBHTJA010000115.1:0-19557 GCF_042675525.1 Actinomadura sediminis | reverse complement strand
CCGCAGCACGCGGCGCCGGCCGCGCCGGGCACGACCGGGCCGCTGCCGGTGCAGCCGCCCCAGACGCCCCCGCACCCGACGCCGCGCAGCGGCGTCCCGCAGCCGGAACGGAGGTGAGCCCCCGATGAACGCCCCCGCGAACACGCCCGCACCGGCCGGACCCGCGGGCCCGGCGGCCCCGGCGGGCCCCGCCGGGCCGCCCGGCCCGCCGCACGGCGCCGCGCCCCCCGCGCAGAAGAAGGGGAGCGGCGGCAAGATCCTGACGACGCTGATCGTGCTCGGCCTGGCCGGCGGCGGCACGTACGCGTACCGCACGTACGCCGACCGGCCGCCCGAGGTCCCCGGCGTGAACGAGGTGACGACGACCGCCGCGCAGCAGCAGTCGACGCTCGTCGACCAGGAGGACCTGCGGATCATGCAGACCCGCGCCCTCCAGGAGTCCGACATCGCCGGGGGCGGCGCCGCCGCCGCGCGGGCGCGGCAGCCGCGGCTGATGAGCTCGGCGAACGGCCGGACGCTGATGCTGCCGCAGCGCCGCGAGCCCTACTACGTGTCGGAGCTGCAGAAGCTCGCCGGTGAGGACTTCCAGCAGCTCGGCGACGGGTCGTACCTGCTCAACGTCAACATCATGGTGGCGGCCGGCGGGAAGCTGGTGCTGCAGAGCGGCGACGGGCCGCTGACGATCCGGATGCGCAGCGTGCCCGGCTCGTTCACCTCGATCGTCAGCGCGGGCGGCAGCGTCAAGATCAACGGCTCCGCGCAGAACCCGGTGAACATCACGAGCTGGAACGAGTCGGCGAGCAAGCCCGACACGTCCGTGAACGACGGACGGGCCTACATCCGGGCGATCGGCGGCTCGTTCAGCATGACGTACACGAACGTGGAGCATCTCGGCTTCTGGAGCGGCCGCACCGGCGGCGTGGCCCTCACGGGCTCCGACCGTCCGGACTCGTCCGCCGAGAAGGCCGCCGTCCCGGCCGCGCCGCACAGGGTGCGGATGCCGGACGGGTCGACGGAGACGACCCGCGGCAACCAGGAGCAGATCGAGGTGCAGGCCGCGGCCGGCGCGGGCGGCCCGACGTCGTTCTACGTGCCGCAGGCGAGCCTGGTCAGCGGCGCGATCGACCACTCGACGTTCGACGGCAACGCGTACGGGATCTTCGTGACGGCGTCGAACCAGACGCGGCTCACCAACAACGAGATCGAGAACAGCCTCGTGAGCGGGGTGCTGCTGCACCGGTTCGCGAAGAACGCGACGATCGAGAACACCACGGTGTCGCGGAGCCGCGGCGACGGGTTCGTCCTGTCGCGCGGCACCGAGGGCGTGCGGATCACGAACTGCACGGCCCGGGAGAACGGCGGCAACGGCTTCACGCTGAACGGGCAGCCGCTCGCGGACGGCCCGTCCGCGTCCGGTGAGGCGACCACGGCGTTCGGCCAGAACCTCATCAGCGGCAGCGCCGCCGAGAACAACGAGCGGTACGGGTTCGAGATCCTCGGCGGCGACAACGTCGCCGTGCAGAACAGCCGGGTGACCGGCGGCGACATGGGCATCGTGGCGCGCGAGATGGCGACCCGGGTGCAGATCTCCGGGAACCAGGTCCGGGGGCCCGAACGGCAGGGGATCGTGCTGCGGGACGGCGTCGAGGGCGGCAGCGTCGCGGGGAACGTCATCCACGGCACCCAGACGGCCCTGTACGTGCGGGACTCGTCGGCGACGCTGCAGGGCAACACCGTCCAGTCGGCGTCCCGGCACGGCGTCACGCTGAACGGCGACGTCTCCGCGACGGTCATCGCCGGGAACACCATCAGCGGATCCGGGTCGAGCGCCCTCGACTACGACCGCGCGGAGGGCCAGTACAAGAACACCGGCAACAACATCAAGGGCTGGAACAAGACCGCCGGTTTCTGGACCTGGGTCAAGCGCGTCTTCAAGCCGATGAACATCATCTGGGCGGGCGTCTTCCTGCTGGTCGCCGTCTCCGCGTTCCGTTCGCGGGGCGCGGGGATGCGGATCGGCCGGCGCGGCGCCCACCCGTACGAGCACCAGACCAAGCTCGAGGAGCGCCCCGTGCGCCTGCTCCGCCGTACCGTCCCCGCGGCGCCGCCGCAGCAGCAACGACGGCCCGCGGGAACACGCGTCGACCACTAGCCCGGCCCATCGGGCCGGTCGGCGCACGGAACGGCACGGCAACGACGCACCAGAGCGGATCCAAGGAGTAGACCGTCATGACAGGCAAGATCGACATCAAGTTCCTCGCGGGCCTGCTGATCGGCGCGGTCGTCGTCGGGTCGCTGGTGATCCTGTTCACCGGCGGGGAGGACGACCCCGAACCCGGCAACGCGTCGCAGAACTCGTCGCTGGGGCCGGCCGCGCCCGGCACGGGCGCGCCCTCCGACGGCGACGAGGAGGACGAGGGCGACGACGGGGACGAGGGGAACAGCGGCGCGGCCGGACCGGCGCTGACGCTGCCCGTCCCCGAGGGCGAGGGCAAGGTCGACTGCCCGTCGCCCACCACGACGGTCGGCGACGCCGCGAGCCTGGAGACGGCGCTGCGGGGGGCCAAGGCCGGTGACGTCATCAAGATGGGCCCCGGCACCTACGAGGGCAAGTTCGTCGCGAAGGCGGACGGCACCCAGCAGCAGCCCATCTACCTGTGCGGCGACGCCAAGACGGTCCTGGACGGCGGCGGCGTCGACGAGGGCTACGGCCTCCACCTGGACGGCGCGAACTACTGGCGGCTCATCGGGTTCACCGTCACCAACACCCAGAAGGGCGTGATGGGCGACGGCACCAACGGGTCGATCATCCAGGGCCTGACCGTCCACCAGATCGGCGACGAGGCCATCCACCTGCGGAAGTTCTCCACCGGCAACACCGTGCAGTACAACAAGATCTACAACACGGGCCTGCGACGCGAGAAGTTCGGCGAGGGCGTCTACCTGGGCAGCGCCGAGTCCAACTTCAAGAAGATCACCGGCGGGCAGCCCGACAAGAGCGACAACAACGTCGTGCGCGGCAACGTCATCCGGGCCACCGCCGAGGCGGTCGACGTCAAGGAGGGCACGTCCGGCGGCAAGATCCTGAACAACGTGTTCGACGGGACGAAGACCGGCGGCAGCAAGCACAACGACTCGTGGGTCGACGTCAAGGGCAACAACTACCTGATCCAGGGCAACAAGGGCACCGGGACGCCGATGGACGGCTTCCAGACCCACGAGGTCATGGACGGCTGGGGCAAGAACAACACGTTCACCGGCAACACCATCGACCTGGGCGGCGGCGGCGGTGTCGGGGTCGCCGACACCAAGGGCGGCAACATCGTCAAGTGCGACAACAAGATGGTGAACGGCGGCAAGCTCACCAAGGACGGGAAGTGCTCCTGACGCGCGGCCGGCGCGAACGGGGGTGAAACTGGTGCATCGTGAAGATCGATCTGAAGTTCACCGGGATCCTGGTGGTCGGCGCCGTCGCCACCAGCGCCCTCGTCGTGCTCGCCACCGGGTCCGGAGACGAACCGGAGGACGTCCCGACCGGCGGTGACGTCGTCGCGGCGCCGTCGGGGGAGGCGACGGTCACCGGGCCGGACGGCCCCGCCGGCGCGGGGTCGGAGGCCGGGGCGGACGGCGGCGGGGCGCAGCGGTTCCCGCTGCCCACCTCGGACGAGCCGATCTCCTGCCCGGCGCCGACCGTCACCGTGTCCGACGGCGTCAAGCTGCAGGAGGCGCTCAACGTCGCCGAACCGGGCACCGTCATCCAACTGGCGCCCGGCCGGTTCGACGGGCAGTTCCTCAGCCAGAAGTCCGGCACGGGCGACCGGCCCATCTTCGTGTGCGGGACACCGAAGTCGATCCTGGACGGCGGCGGCACCGGCGAGGGGTACGGGTTCCACCTGCAGGACGCGGCGCACTGGCGGCTGATCGGCTTCACGCTGCAGAACAGCCAGAAGGGCGTCATGTTCGACGGGACGGGCGCGTCGGTCGTCCAGCAACTGACGATCCGCAACATCGGGGACGAGGCCGTCCATCTGCGGCGGTTCAGCACGGGCAACTCCGTGCAGTACAACTCCATATCGAACACGGGCCGCGAGAACCCCCGCTTCGGCGAGGGGGTGTACCTCGGCTCGTCCCACAACAACTGGGGCACGCTGACCGGCGGTCAGCCGGACCGCAGCGACAACAACCTCGTCGCCGGCAACAAGATCAAGGCCACCGCCGAGGCGGTGGACGTCAAGGAGGGCACGGCCGGCGGGCGCATCGCGGGGAACGCGTTCGACGGCTCGGAGCTGTCCGGCGGGTTCAACGACTCGTGGGTCGACGTCAAGGGCAACGGCTACGTCGTCGAGGACAACCGCGGCGCGAAGACCAACGCCGACGGTTTCCAGACGCACGAGGAGTACAAGGGCTGGGGCACGCGGAACGTCTTCCGCCGCAACGTCATCGCCCTCGGGGACGCCGGGGGCGTGGGCATCCGGCTCGACTCGGCCGGCAACGCGGTCGCCTGCGACAACAGGGTCTCGGGCGGCGAACTGCTCAACACGGGACAGTGCTCCTGACACCGGGGCAGTGCTCCTGAACACGGGGAAGCGCTCTTCGGGGCTCTACCGTCACCATCAGCGAGAAGGAGAAGTGCCATGAACCAGGCGGAGGCCCCGAGGCTCACCGTCATCGGGACCGGTTACCTCGGTGCGACGCACGCCATCTGCATGGCGGTGCTGGGCTTCGAGGTACTCGGTGTGGACGTCGACGAGCGCAAGATCGGCAAACTCGCGTCCGGCGAGGTCCCCTTCTTCGAGCCGGGCCTGCCGGAGCTGCTCGCCAAGGCGCTCGAGTCGGGCCGGCTGCGCTTCACCACCTCCTTCGAGGAGGCGGGCGAGTTCGGCGACGTGCACTTCATCTGCGTGGGCACCCCCCAGCAGCCCGGTTCGGACGCGGCCGACCTCACCTACGTCGACGCGGCCGTGCGGGCCCTCGCCCCGCACCTGAACCGCCGCGCGCTCGTCGTCGGCAAGTCGACCGTCCCGGTCGGGACCGCGAAGCGGCTCACCGGCATCGTCCACGAGCTCGCCCCCGCGGGCACCGAGGTCGAGCTCGCGTGGAACCCCGAGTTCCTCCGCGAGGGCTTCGCCGTGGACGACACGATGCGCCCCGACCGCCTGGTGTTCGGCGTCGCGTCCGACTGGGCCCTCGAACGCCTGCAGGCGGCGTTCCGTCCCGTGCTGGACCTCGGCACCCCCGTCGTCCGCACCGACCTCGCCACCGCCGAGCTGGTGAAGGTCGCGGCGAACTCGTTCCTCGCCACCAAGATCTCCTACATCAACGCGATGGCCGAGGTCTGCGAGGCCGTCGGCGCCGACATCAAGGACCTCGCCGACTCGCTCGCCCTCGACGACCGCATCGGCGGGAAGTTCCTCAAGCCCGGCCTCGGCTTCGGCGGCGGCTGCCTGCCGAAGGACATCCGCGCGTTCGCGCACCGCGCCGAGGAGATCGGCGTCGGGCAGGCGGTGTCGTTCCTGCGCGAGGTCGACGACATCAACCGCCGCCGCCGCGCCCGCACCGTCGACCTCGTCCGCGAGATGCTCGGCGGGATCTCCGGCAAGCGCATCGCGGCGTGGGGCGCGGCGTTCAAGCCGAACTCCGACGACATCCGGGACGCCCCCGCCCTGGACGTCGCCCGCACCATGCACGGGCTCGGCGGGCACGTGCGCGTGTTCGACCCGGCCGCGCTCGACAACGCGCGCCGCGCGTTCCCCGAGCTGCGCTACGGCGAGAGCGCGTTCGACGTCGCCCAGGACGCCGACGTCGTCGTGCTGCTCACCGAATGGTCGGAGTTCCGCGAGATCGAGCCCGACGCGCTCGCCGAAGTCGTCCGGCACAAGCGGATCGTCGACGGCCGCCACGCCCTGGACGCCGCCCGCTGGCGCGCCGCGGGCTGGGAGTACCGCGCCCTGGGGAGGAGCTGAGCGCGACGCGTGCCGGTGGCCGGTGTCGCCGGTCACCGGCCGGAACCCGGGCGGTTCCGGCGGGAACAGGGGTGCGCGGCCGGCCGTTGAGGGGGGCGAGGGCCCCGGGCGGGACGCGCGTCCTGCCCGCCCTCCCGGACGAGGTGCGCCGTACCCGGCAGGACAAGACGACGCGGACCGCAGCCGTCTCGTCCACGGGAGCAGAACATGGCCTGGATCCTCGTCATCGTCGCCGGCCTCTTCGAAGTGGCCATGGCCCTGTGCCTGAAGGGCAGCAAGGGCTTCACCGAGCCGTGGCCGTCCGTCGGCTTCCTGGTCTTCGCCGTGACCAGTTTCGGCCTCCTCAACATGGCGCTCCGCACGCTCGACGTCGGGACGGCGTACGCCGTCTGGGTCGGGATCGGCGCCGTCGGCACCGCGGCGCTCGGCATGCTGCTGATGGGCGACCAGGTGTCCGCGCTGAAGATCGGTGCGCTGACCTGCATCATCGTCGGCGTCATCGGGCTCAACCTCGCGGGCGGGGGCCACTGAGCACGGCGCCGGGGCGCCGCCCGGACACGCGTCCGGGCGGCGCCCCGGCGCATTGTCCGGCGGGTGTTCCCGCAGGTCGGGCGGATACCGGACGAGCGTCGCACGGCGTAACGAATCGTCGTGCAGGGGCCGTCCGGACGATCGTTGCGTGCGCGGAACGCGCCGGGTTCAGCCGCCCGGGTGCTTTTCTCGCCGTTCCGCTTCTCCCCTGGCCGATCCTGCTGACAGGGTGGAACGCGAACCCCGACATGTGCGTCTATGTGTCGAGAGCGCCAGGGGGCGTCCGGCACCACCACGGGAGGTAGAACCTTGGTCTTCAAGAAGCTCCGCCAGGCGATGGGCATCGGCGGCCCGCAGATCGAGACGACCCTGCAGGACCCGAACACTCAGCCGGGCGGCGTCGTCCGTGGTGAGGTCACGCTGATCGGGGGCCAGCACGACTCGAACATCAAGTCGCTGAACCTGGCGCTGCGCAGCCGGGTGGAGGTCGAGTCGGGCGACTCCGAGCACGTCACTAACCTCGAGTACGCGAAGGTGTCGCTCGCCGGGGGCTTCGAGCTGGACGACGGCTCGCGGCACACCATCCCGTTCGAGTTCGCCATCCCGTGGGAGGCGCCCCTCACGCACATGTACGGGCGCCCCCTGCTCGGCACCACCGTCGGTCTCGCCACCGAGCTGGAGGTCGCCGGCGCGGTCGACCCGGGCGACCTCGACCCGATCGCGGTGCAGCCGCTGCCCGCGCAGGCGCGCATCCTGGAGGCGTTCGGCAACCTCGGTTTCCGCTTCCGCAACGCCGACTGCGAGCGGGGCCGCATCTACGGCGTCAACCAGACGCTGCCGTTCTATCAGGAGATCGAGTTCACCCCGCCGCCGCAGTACGCGAGCGGCATCAAGCAGCTCGAGGTCACGTTCGTCGCCTACCCGACCGCCATGGACGTCGTCCTGGAGCTCGACAAGCGGGGCGGGATGTTCACCGAGGGCCACGACTCGTTCAGCCGGTTCAAGGTCGACTACGCGACCGTCGGCAACACCGACTGGGAAGGCCAGCTCAACGGCTTCCTGCAGGACGCGGGCCGCCGCAAGGGGTTCTTCTGACCGTCGACGTCGTGCCGCCGATCCCCTCCGTGATGTTGATCGCGGAGGGGATCGCCGCGTAGAAAGGGTGCCTGTGACCCCGCCCCCCGGCCTGACCCCAGCGGAGGAACGCCTGTGGGCCGCGTTCCCCACCGGCACCACCGTCGTCCTCGGCGACGACCTCCCCGAGGGCCCGCTGCCCGAGCTGACCGTCCGCGCGGACGTCCTCACCCGGCTGATGCTCGGCGCCTGCGAGGCCCGGCCCGGCGCCGTCGCGGCCCTGCGGCTGCGCGGCGCGTACATCGTCGGACGCCTGGACGTGTCGGGCGGGACGGTCGAGCACGAGCTGCGCCTGGAGCGGTGCAGGCTCGTGGAGGAACCCGACTTCTCCAACGCCGACACCCGCCAGCTGCGGTTCGCCGACTGCCGGATGCCGGGCTTCGACGGCGGCGGGCTGCGCGCGGACGGCTACCTCAGCCTGTCCGGCTCGACGATCGACGGGCAGGTGCGGCTGCCGCGCGCCCAGCTGTCCGGCGGGTTCCGGATGAACGGGACGCGCATCACCGCCGCCGACCCGGCCGAGTGGGCGCTGTTCAGCGGCGGGCTCGTCGTGGACGTCGGCACCTTCATCCGCGACGCGGAGATCACCGGCGGCGTCCGGTTCGTCGGGGCCCGCATGAACGGCGGGCTGTTCATGGAGCGGACCGTCCTGTCCAACCCGGGACGCATCGCGCTGGACGCGCAGAACATGGTCGTCGAGGACGCCGCCGAGTTCAGCGCCGGGTTCAAGGCCGTCGGGACGGTCCGGCTGCGCAGCGCCCGCTTCAACGGCATCCTGTCGTTCTCCAAGGGGACCCTCGACTCCAGCGACCCCGAGCGCATGTCGCTGCACGCGTCCCACATGTACGCGGACGAGCTGCTGCTGTGGACGTCGGAGCGGATCCGGGGCCGCGTCAGCCTGTCCTATTCGCGCGTCGGGGTCCTGCACGACCACCCGTCCGTCTGGCCGGACGAACTGTTCCTCAACGGCCTCGTCTACGAGACGTTGCGCGGCGCCGGGTTCAAGGACCGGCTCGACTGGGTGGCGCGCGACCCGCAGTTCCACCTCCAGCCGTACGAGCAGCTCGCCGCCTGGTACCACGGTGTCGGCTCCGACGACCTCGCCCGCAAGGTGCAGCTCGCGAAGCTGCGCGCGCGCCGCCGCAGGCTGCACTTCATCGGCCGCGCCTGGAACCACCTGCTGGACTGGACGGTCGGCTACGGGTACCGCCCGTGGCTCGCGTTCGCGTGGTTCGCGTTCCTCCTCGCCGTGGGCACCACGGTGTTCTCCGTCGAGAAGCCCCACGCGATCCGGCCGCCGGACGAGCTGCCCGACTTCCACGCGCTCGTCTACTCCCTCGACCTCCTGATCCCCCTCGACACGTTCGGGCAGCAGCTCGCCTACGACGCGGTCGGCTGGTCCAGGTGGGTGGCCTACCTGCTCGTCGCGACCGGCTGGGTGCTCGCCACCGCGCTGATCGCCGGGGTCACGCGCGTCCTGCGGCCCGGCTGACGAACGGCACAATGGGGTGCCATGGGCACGTATCTGATCACGGGGGCGACCGGCGGAATCGGCACGGCGGTCGCGGAACTGCTCCGGGGCCGCGGGCACGATCTCATCCTGACCGGCCGCTCCACCGACCGGCTCGAGGCGCTCACCACCGCCCTGCGCAGCGGCGCCCATGCGAACACGCAGATCTTCTCGCCGCACGAGATGGCGGTGCGGGGCCCCGGCGCGTCGATCACCACGGTCGCGCTCGATCTCGCCGAGCCCCGCAGGCTGGAGGCGTCCCTCGCGCCCGCGCACGTCCCCGGACGCCTGGACGGCCTGATCCACACGGCCGGGACCGTGCGGCTGTCCCCCGTCGCCGACCTCGACGTCGACACCTGGCAGGAGCACCTGTCGACGAACCTGGTCTCGGCGGCCGAGCTGACGCGGCTGCTCCTGCCGGCCCTGCGCGCCGCGGAGGGCCACGTCGTCTTCGTGAACTCGACCGCCGGGCTGCGCGCGAACCCGAACTGGGCGGCGTACGCGGCGAGCAAGTACGGGATGCGGGCGCTGGCCGACTCGCTGCGCGCGGAGGAGCCGTCCCTGCGGGTGACCACGCTGTTCCCGGGACGGACGGCGACCGCCATGCAGCAGCGCGTGCGCGCGCAGGAGGGCCGTCCGTACGACGCGGACGAGTTCGCCGACCCGACGACCGTCGCGCGCGTCCTCGTCGCCGCCCTCGAAACGCCCCGCGACGCGGTGGTGTCCGAGGTCACGGTACGTCCCCGGTAGCCCCCCGGAGCGCGGGGGCAGGCGCCGGCTCGCCTACCGGCGGCGGCCGGGCGCCCGGGGCGTCACGGCACGTCCGTGACGGACGCCTTGTCCGGGCGGCGCCGCAGCGCCCAGGCCCCGGTCACGCCGCCGATCAGCCCGAACAGGTGGCCCTGCCACGAGATGGCCGGGTCGCTGGGGAGGACGCCGAGCAGCATCGTCCCGTAGACGGCGACGACGCCGACGGCGATCGCGACGTCCACGAGCCGGCGCTCGAACACCCCGCGTCCCAGCAGGTAGCCGAAGAACCCGAAGATCAGGATGCTGGACCCGAGGGTGTTCGCCGAGCTCGTGAACCACACGCCGAGCCCGCCGACCACGATCACGATCAGGCTGGCGACGAGGAACTTGGCGATGCCCCGGGTCGCGGCGATGAACCCGAGGACCAGGAACGGCACCGTGTTCGCGATCAGGTGCCCGAACCCGGCGTGCATGAACGGGGCGGTGAAGATGTCCGGCAGGTCATTGACGTTCCAGGGGTCGATCCCGAACCGGTCGAGCCACCCGTTCGCCACGTAGTCGACCGTTTCCAGTACCCACATCACCGCGGTGAGGGACAGCACCAGGACGGCCGACCCGAGCGCGCGCGCCCCGTGCTCGGCGAGGCCGCTGGAGCGTTTCCGTCGGGCGGGGCGGCGTGCGGGCTGGTCGGGTGCATAGCTCATGAAAGCCACCGTAAGGTCGAGAACCCGTCATCAGGTCAACGACCGGTACCCGCGAACGGTTTCCGCCCGCCGGACGCGTGCTGGTACTGGGCGCCGGGGGCGGGACGGGCCTCGCGGCGGTGCGGGTCGCGGCGGCGCCGAAGGTCCTCGACGACCTGCTGAACCGCCGGATCGTGGGGAAGGTCGCGCTGCTCCCCTGATCAGCTGCTCCCCTGATCAGGCGAGGTGGTACTTCATGCCCATGTGGGACGGGCGGAAGCCCATCTTCTGGTAGAAGCGGATCGCGTCGGGGCGCTGCCGGTCGGTGGTGAGCTGCACGAGCCGGCAGCCCCGGGCGCGCGCCTGGTCGACGGCCCAGCCGATGAGGGCCTGGCCGACGCCGTGGCCGCGCTGGTCGAGCGCGACGCGGACGCCCTCGATCTGGGCGCGCTCGCCGCCGGCGTAGGTGAGGCCGGGGATGTAGGTGAGCTGCAGGGTGCCGATGATCTCGCCGTCGATCTCCGCTACGACGACCGTGTTGTTCGGGTCCTTCTCGATCGCGGCGAACGCGGTGAAGTAGGCCCCCGGAATGTCGTCGCCCGCCGTTTCGCGGGCCGATCCGAGGGGATCGTCGGCCAGGAGCCGGACGATCTGCGGCAGATCGGCCGCCGTCGCCTCGCGGAAGGTCACTTCTTGATCACGCTGCACACCGACCAGGTTATCCGAGCGCTAAGTTGCAGTGTTCCCGCAACGACTTGTAGTACTACGTGTTGTAGTACTACGTTGGGTGGACGACATCGTCACCTCGACCCGCGAAGCCGGCGGCATGCCGCACCGCCGCAGGGAGAAGCCATGCACAGCAACGACAACGAGGAACACTGGACCGACCACGCGATCTGCCGCGGCGCCGACCCCGACCTGTTCTTCCCGATCGGATACTCCGCGGAGATCCTGCGGGAGCAGGAGCAGGCCGCCAAGGAGATCTGCGGCAACTGCCCCGTGCAGGTCGACTGCCTGACCTGGGCGCTGCGCGTCGGCGAGCCCGACGGCATCTGGGGCGGGACGACGCCGGAGGAGCGCCGCTACCTGCGCCGCACCGCCGAGGCCCCCGCGCGCCGGCCGCTCCCCGTCATCGTCGTCCGCGGCGACGCCTCGACGTCCGAGCACGCCTCCGCGGCCTGATCACGCCGCCTCCGGCACCGGGGCGGCCGCGGCGGTCCCGCGGCGCTCCGCCCGGTACCGCCTGACCGAGTACCCGACGGCCGCCGCCCAGATCGCGTAGAGCACGGCGTAGGCGGTGTACCGGACGGGCGCGCCCGCGTCGATCCAGTCGCCGTTCAGCAGCGTCCGGGCGTTCGTCACGATGATCACGCCGCCGACGGCCGAGCCGAGGACGGCCGGGGGCAGGTGCCGCACCAGCCAGGCCGCGATCGGCGCGGCGATCAGCCCGCCGAGCAGCAGGGCGGCGGCCTGGCCCGCGTTGATCCCGGCGGTGCCGAGCCCGGCCAGGAAGCCGAGGCTCGCGGCGACCGCGACGAGGAACTCGCTGGTGTCGATCGTCCCGATCACCTTGCGGGGCTCCATCCGCCCGGACGCCAGCAGCGCGGGCGTCCCGACCGGCCCCCAGCCGCCGCCGCCCGACGCGTCCACGAAACCGGCGACGACGCCCAGCGGAGCGAGGAAGCGGCGGCGCAGCGGCCTGCCCGCGTTCGCGGTGGACGGCACCCGCCGGGTGAAGCGGACGAGCACGTAGACGCCGAGCGCCAGCAGGATCAGCGCCATGACGGGCGCGGCGGCCTCGGTCGACAGCCGGGACAGGAACGTGGCCCCGGCGAAAGCTCCGGCGGCGCCGGGGACGCCGACCTTCGCGACGACCTTCCAGTCGACGTTGCCGAACCGCCAGTGGGCGACGCCGGACGCCAGGGTCGTCCCGATCTCGGCCAGGTGCACGGTGGCGGAGGCGGCCGCCGGGCTCGTGCCCGCCGCGAGGAGCAGCGTCGTGGACGTCACCCCGTAGGCCATCCCCAGGCTCCCGTCCACCAACTGGGCGCCGAGTCCCACCAGCGCGAGCACCACGAAAGCGCGCATGGCCACCTTCCCTACTTGATAAGTCGGAATAGGGGATATCAAGCCACCGCGGGCGTCCCGGGTCAACCGGGCCCACCGGTCAGATCACCGTGCTCCCGTATTCGGGCCTTCCCGACGTCAGACGTTCAGGAGTCGCCGAACGCTCCCAGCGCCGTCATCAGGCCCACACCGTCGGACACCACCCAGTACTCGGCGAGGCGCCCGTCCACGACACGGAACATGTCGTGCCCGACGAACGACACCCGCGTCCCGGGCGACGCCGTCGCCCCGGGCACGCCGCCCTGGTACGTCCCGTGGAATGTCCACCGCGCCGCCACCGTGTCGCCGCCCACCACGGGACCGACGTCGAGGGTGTTCACGATGTCGGAGAACATGTGCCGCGAGTGCCGGATCTGGTCGGCGGCCTCCTGCGGCCCGCGCACCTCCAAGGCGGGCCAGTGCCCCACGAAGTCCGGCGTCATGATCTCGTCGAGGACGGCGTAGTCGCCGGCCCACGCGTCGAACAGCCAGCGCCGGTAGAGTTCGTCCGCATCCATGGTCCCATTCTTCGCACGCGTACCCGCTTCATGCCAAGGGCACGGGCCGGCGGCGGGCGCCGCGATTCGCGTTCTATCGCTGTTCATCTCCGCGTGAAATGCTGGTCACGTGGGCTTTGACTCGGCGTAGAAGGGGACGCACCGTGGCCGATCGGCACCTGGAGATCGAGCAGAAGTACGACGCGGAGGCGGGGTTCGTGCTCCCGCCGCTGGACGATCTCCCGGGGGTGTCGGCGGCCGCGGAGCCGCGCGTCCACGAGCTGCACGCGACCTACTTCGACACCGCCGACCTGCGGCTGGCCGCGCACGGGATCACGCTGCGGCGCCGCCGCGGCGGCGACGACTCCGGCTGGCACCTGAAGGTCCCGGCGGGGCCGGACGGCCGGCAGGAGCACCGCGCGCCGCTCGGGCGCCCGCGCGTCGTCCCGGCGCGGCTCGCCGGGCTGGTCGCCGTCCACACGCGCGGCGCGGAGCTGCTGCCCGTCGCGACGCTGGAGACCCGCCGGACGGTCGTGGTCCTGCGGGACGCGGACGGCGCGGCCGTCGCCGAGGTCGCCGACGACCTGGTGTCGGCGTACCGGGCGGAGGGCGACGAGCCGCGCCGGTGGCGGGAGATCGAGGTCGAGCTGGGGAGCGGCGGGCCCGACCTGCTGAAGGCGGCGGGCAAGCGGCTCCGCAAGGCGGGCGCGCGGAAGGCGAAGTCGTCGTCGAAGCTGGGCCGGCTGCTCGGCGCGGACGTCCCGGCGGCACCGGCCGCGGACGCGCGGGCCGCGACGCGGGCGCGGCTGCGTGACCTGACCGCGAACGGGAAGCTGCCGACGGTCACGGCGGGCGACGCGGTGATGGGGTACCTCGCGGCGCAACTGGAGAGCCTGATCGAGTACGACCCGCGGGCGCGGCTGGGCGAGGACGACGCCGTCCACCGGATGCGGGTGGCGACGCGGCGGCTGCGCAGCACCCTCCAGGCGTACCGGCCGGTGCTCGACCCGGCGCGGACCGAGCCGGTGCAGGCGGAGCTGCGGTGGCTCGCGGCGGAGCTGGGCGAGGTCCGCGACCTCGAGGTGCTGCGCATGCGGTTCGCGGACGGCCCCCGGTACCTGCTGGACGACCTGGCCCGGCGCGAGCGCGGGGCGTACCGGCGGCTGAACCTGGCGCTGAAGGAGCCGCGGTACTTCGAGCTGCTCGACGCGCTCGACCGGCTCATCGCCGACCCGCCGCTGGGCGAGCGCGCGAGGAACAAGGCCCGCAAGGAGCTGCCCGTGCTGGTCTCGCGGGTGTGGGAGCGGATGGCGCGCCAGTACCGGACGATCGCGACCGCCGAGGACCCGGACGTCGCGCGGCACGAGACGCGGAAGGCCGCCAAGCGCGCGCGCTACGCGGCGGAGCTGGCGGCACCGGTGCTCGGCGCGTCGGCGAAGCGGGCCGCGAAGGACGCCAAGCGCATCCAGGAGGTCCTCGGCGAGCACCAGGACGGCGTGATCGCCATGGAGCGGATCCGGTCCTTCCGGGGCCGGGCCAGGACGCCGCAGGACGCGTTCGCGCTCGGCGTCCTGTACGGGCGCGAGGAGTGCCGCGCGGAGACCGCCCGCGACCAGCTCGCCGTCACCTGGTCGCGCACCCTGGGGCCGTCCTTCTAGGGGGCGTGCCGCTCCAGCGCGGGCATCGCGTCACCGGCGATGTGCGCGACCCAGAACTCGCCCTTGGCCAGGCACGGGTCGTCGGGGACCTTCTCGCCGAGCTCCCGGCACAGCCCGTTGACCAGCTCCTCGACGACCTCGCCGTGCGTGCAGACGAGCGCGGGGACGCCGTCCGCGACGAGCTCGATGAGGCGTTCGACGGCCTGCCCGGGGCCCGTCTCCCCGACCGTGAACGCGCCGTCCGTCGTGACGGCCGCGCGGGTGCGGCGGGCGTGCGGCAGGACCGTCTCGACGCAGCGGGCCGTCGCGGAGCTGACCAGCCGGACCGGCCCGTAGGAGTCCAGCAGCGGCGACAGCCGGGCGGCCTCCGCGCGCCCGCGCGCGTCGAGGGGGCGCAGCTCGTCGGCGTCCCGCCAGTCCGCCTTCGCGTGGGCGGCGGCGTGCCGCAGGATCACCAGCGGAACGGTGTCGGGCGGGCCCGCGAGGAACTCCTCGAGCAGCTCGGCGTCGTGCCGGTAGGACAGCCGCGCGGCGGCCTGCTCGGCGGGCAGCCACTCGATCCGGTCGACCTCCTCGTTCGGGACGAACGCCGCGTCGGCGACCGGGCGCGCCGCCCACCAGTCGACCCGCTTCGTGCGGCCCCGTACCGGATAGGTGCTCGCCGGGAGGCGGCGGCCGAGCCGGGGCACGATGCCGGTCTCCTCCTCGACCTCGCGGACGGCGGCGCGCAGCACGTGCTCGCCCGCGTCCACCTTCCCCTTCGGCAGCGACCAGTCGTCGTAGCGGGGGCGGTGGACCACGGCGAACTCGGGGCCGTCCCGCCAGAGGAGCGCCCCGGCGGCGTGGATCGTCCGGCCCGTGTCCATGTCGTCGCCCGTGCCGTTCCTCGAGTCGTCGCCCGTGTCGTCGTTCGTGCCGTCGTTCGTCCGGGGGCCGGCCTCAGCCATCGACGGTCCTCCAGCGGCGGCTCCGCACCAGATGCGTCTGGATGTCCTGCAGGGTCCCGCCGGGCGGGGGCGCGTTGCGCGTCCAGGTGCCCTCGCCGTCCAGGCGCCAGGCGTGGGCGCCATCGTCCATGGCCATGTCGATCAGGTCGATCAGCCGGTCGCGCTGCGCGCGGTCGGTGACGGTGACGAGCGCCTCGACGCGGCGGTCGAGGTTGCGGTGCATCAGGTCGGCGCTGCCGATCCACACCTCGGGGTCGCCGCCGTTCTCGAACGCGAAGACGCGCGAGTGCTCCAGGAACCGGCCGAGGACGCTGCGGACCCGGACCGTCTCCGACAGCCCCGGCACCCCGGGCCGCAGCGCGCATATGCCGCGCACCCAGATGTCGACCGGGACGCCCGCCCGCGACGCCCGGTACAGGGCGTCGATGACGACCTCGTCGACGAGCGAGTTGCACTTCACCCGGACCCGCGCGGCGTGCCCGTTCCGGTGGTTGTCGATCTCGTGCTCGATGCGCTGCACGAGCCCCGACCGCAGGCTGTGCGGCGCGACCAGCAGCCGGTGGTAGGAGCCCTGCCGCGAGTAGCCCGTCAGGTGGTTGAACAGGGCGCTGACGTCCTCGCCGACCTCCGCGTCCGCCGTCAGCAGCCCGAAGTCCTCGTAGAGGCGGGCCGTCTTCGGGTGGTAGTTGCCGGTGCCGATGTGGCAGTAGCGGCGCAGGACGCCGTCCGGGTCCTGCCGGACGACGAGCGCGAGCTTGCAGTGCGTCTTCAACCCGACGAACCCGTAGACGACATGGCAGCCGGCGGTCTCCAGCTTGCGCGCCCACGCGATGTTCGCGCGCTCGTCGAACCGGGCCTTCAGCTCCACGACCACCACGACCTGCTTGCCGGCCTCGGCCGCGCTCATCAGCGCGTCCACGACCGGCGAGTCGCCGCTCGTCCGGTACAGCGTCTGCTTGATCGCCAGGACGTTCGGGTCGGCCGCGGCGTCCTCGATGAGCCGCTGCACGGTCGTCGTGAACGAGTCGTAGGGGTGCTGGACGAGCACGTCCCGTTCGCGGATCGCGCCGAAGATGCTCGCGTCCTCCGGGATCGCCTCCTTCGACGGGACGAACGGCGGGTACTTCAGGTCCGGCCGGTCGAGGTCGGCGATCGCGGCGAGCCCGCCGAGGTCGAGCGGCCCGCCCACCCGGTAGATCTGGCCCTCCTCGATCGCCAGCTCCGTCGTGAGCAGCTCCAGCACGCCCGCGGAGATCGACTCCTCGACCTCCAGCCGGACGACGGGCCCGAACCGGCGCCGCAGCAGCTCCCGTTCGAGCGCCTGCAGCAGCCCCTCGCTGATGTCCTCGTCGATCTCGAGGTCCTGGTTGCGGGTGACGCGGAACGCGTGGTGCTCGACGACCTCCATGCCGACGAACAGCTGCCCGAGGTGCGCGGCGATGACGTCCTCCAGCGGCGTGAACCGGTCGGGGGACGCCTCGATGAAGCGGGGCAGCAGCGGCGGCACCTTCACGCGCGCGAACATCGTGGCGTCCGTCTCCGGGTCCCGGACGATCACGGCGAGGTTCAGCGACAGGCCCGAGATGTACGGGAACGGGTGCGCCGAGTCGACGACCAGCGGCGTCAGCACGGGGTATATGCGGTCGCGGAAGAACCTCCGCAGCCGCTCCTGCTCGGTCTCCGCCAGCTCGTCCCAGCGCAGCAGGTCGATGCCCTCCTTGCCGAGGGCGGGGCGGATCTCGTCGCGGAAGCACGCCGCGTGCCGCAGCATCAGCTCGTGCGCGACCGTCCCGGTGCGCTCCAGCACCTCGCGCGGCTGCCGCCCGCTCGCCGACTGCACGGCCAGGCCCGTCGCCATCCGGCGGGCGAGCCCCGCGACCCGCACCATGAAGAACTCGTCGAGGTTGCTGGAGAAGATCGACAGGAACCGGACGCGTTCCAGGAGGGGGAGCGTCGGGTCCTCGGCGAGTTCCAGAACGCGCTGGTTGAAGCGGAGCCAGCTCTCCTCCCGGTCGAGGAAGCGGTCCTCGGGCAGCGCTTCACCGGTACGGGGGATGTGTCCTGGGTTGACGGTCATGTTCGCATTTTCCCTGACCAAGGTGAACGGCTGTGGAACACGCGGGGTGCCGAAGAGTCGGACACCGTAGAGCGTGCCCGCGGTTCCCGTTGATCACTCCGGTGCCCGCCCGCCGATACGCAACCCGCCGCCCCCCGCGCACCCGTCCCGACACCGGACGGCCGCCCCCGGCCGCGCCCGATCGCCGCCGGGCGCTCTCTCTCCGCCGTTAAATCGTGCGGTGCCGTTTTGTCAGACCCTTGGGTAATCATTCTTGTTATGAGCAGAGACACCCATCCGGGGGCGCAGTGCCCGCACTGCCGATCACATCTCGCGCTCGTCCCCCTGTCCGCCAATGGCACGACCGGCCCCGCACTCCCCGTCGTCCTCAAGGAGGAATGGCAGCCTCCCCCCGTCTCCGAGGTGCTCGCGGTTTACGCCGGGCGCGCCGTCGACACCGCCACCGCCGCCCGCGGCGCCGCCCGGGTCAGGGAAAGCCTGAACCGCGCCCGCGCGGTCGCGGCCCAGCGCAGGGCCGCACAGAAAACCGCCCGGCACCGCACCCGAACCACGACTCCGACCCCTAAGAGCGCCTGATCACATATCGATCACGTCACCGCGAGAGGTGACGCGCCGAGGGACGGCGCCCGGCCCTAAGGCCAAGGCACCGCCCCGGCGATTACCGATGCCCGAATCGGATCAGCGCGGTGCCGAGTCCGTCCATTCCATCGCCGTCACGGCGGCGGAACTCAGCACCGTTCCCGCGGCCCGGTCCACGCCCGGGGCCGGTTCCAGCAGCACCCGTTCGTCCGCCAGCGCCCGTCCCGTCGCCGGGTCGAGGACGAGCCGGTGCCGGATCGTCCCGAGGGGCGTGTCCTCGTCGAACGCGACGGCCCGGCCCGTCCGGCCCCGCGAGTCCGTGATCTCGCCCACTCCCTCGACCGCCGGGAGCCCGGCCAGCATCCGGAACGCGGCCGCCCTGACCCGCGGCGTGACGGGCATGTCCGTCACCAGCCCCACGGACGTGCGGTAGAGCCACGCGTCGGCGGACATCGGCCGGTCCGCCGACTCGGTGTCGTGCCCCGCGTACCAGCGCAGCAGTTCGGCCTTCAGCTTCGCCGGGTCGGCGGGCAGCGCCCGCAGGTCCTCCATCGTCACGTTCCGGCCGAGCCAGAACACCTTGTCGCCGTCGACGAGCGGCGAACTCTCCGTCGTCACGGGGCCCGGCGCGGTCGTGGCCCGCATCGGCTTCAGCTTCCCGCCGCCCGGCGCGGCGGGCACCTCGAGCGTGAACGCGGACGGCGATCCCGCGCGCCGCCAGGCCGCCGCGTCCGCCGGTGTCGCCGCCCGCGCCCCGAGTTCCCGTTGCCGCGTCCAGACCCGGCCGCCCGGCTCCCGGGGCGTCCACGTCGCGTGCTCGGACGCGACGACGACCGTGTACCGCGCGCCCGGCTCGCCCACCTCGTAGTAGTTCGACTCGATCTTCGCCACCCGCCAGTACGCCCCCCGCCCGGCGGGCCGCGCCTCGGCCTTCTCGGCGGCGGCGAGCAGCACCGTCCCGGCGTCGAGGGTCCGGGCGGGCGCCCCGGCGGCGGGCGTCCCGGGCCCCGGCCGCGTCTCGTCGGACGCGGGCAGGGCCACCGCGACCATCGCGGCGGCGACCCCGGCGCCCGCGAGGCCCAGCACCCGCACCGGCCGCCACCGGCGGGCCCCCGCGCGCAG
>NZ_JBHTJA010000114.1:0-19728 GCF_042675525.1 Actinomadura sediminis | reverse complement strand
GGCCCGCCGTGCTGCGCGGCGGCCGCGCCGGCGGCCGGGACGAGCGCGGGGTCGTGCAGGTCGGCGGCGCGGGCGAGGACGACCTCGCCGCCGTGCTCGGCGGCGCCGTCGCCCACGGGGCGGCGCCGGGGCGGCGTCCGGCGGCCCGCGGCGAACCGTTCGACGCGCCGCCAGAGCTGGTCGGCGGCGTGCGCGATGGTGCGGGCGGCCTCGGCGGTGGCGTGCTTGAGCGCGTGCGCGTCCGGGAACTCGAGGGCGGCCGCGACGGCGTCGTGCTCCTGCAGGACGAGGCGGTCGGTGGCGCGGCCCGTCACCTCGTGCAGGGCGTGCCGGACGTCGAGGAGCAGGTCGTGGGCCTCGCGCACGCGGCCGTCGGGGGCGGGCGCGACCCAGGAGGCGGCGACGGCGCGCATGACGTGGACGTCGCGCAGGCCGCCGCGGGCCTCCTTGAGGTCGGGTTCGAGGAGGAACGCGAGTTCGCCGTGGGCGGCCCAGCGTTCCCGGCACAGGTCGGCGAGGGCGGGGAGGCGGGTGCGGGCGTGGGCGCGCCAGTCGGCGAGGACGGCGGCGCGCAGTTCGTCGAGGAGGGCGGGGTCTCCGGCGACGTGCCGGGCGGAGAGCAGGCCGAGGGCGGCCTTGAGGTCGGTGCGGGCGACGTCGCGCGCCTCGGCGACGGTGCGGACGGAGTGGTCGAGGCGGGTCCCGGAGTCCCAGAGGGGGTACCAGACGCGGTCGGCGATCCCGGCGATGTCGGGGCGGCCGCAGTGCAGCAGCACGAGGTCGAGGTCGCCGCCGGGGGTGAGGTCGCGGCGGGCGTGCCCGCCGACGGTGACGAGCGCGAGCGCCCGCTCCCCCGCCGAGCCGGACGGGCCGCCGTCCGGGGCGTCGGACGGGCCGTCGTCCGGCGGGCCCGCGAGGAGCCCGGCGAGCCGGCGGTCGACGTCGGCGGCGCGCTCGGCCCGGGCCGCCGCGAGGGCGGCCCGGGCCGAGTTCCCCGAGCGCACGGTCATGGCGCGTCCTACAGGGCGTCCGGGCCGGTCTCGCCGGTCCGGACCCGGACGACCGTGTCGACCGGGACGGCCCAGACCTTGCCGTCGCCGATCTTGTCGGTGCGGGCGGCCTTGACGAGCACGTCGATGATGTCGTCGGCGTCCTCGCTGTCCACCAGCACCTCGACGCGCAGCTTGGGCACCAGGTCGACCTTGTACTCCGCGCCCCGGTAGACCTCGGTGTGGCCCTTCTGCCGGCCGTAGCCGCTGGCCTCGCTGACGGTCATGCCGCGCACCCCGAAGGTCTCGAGGGCCGCCTTGACCTCGTCCAGCTTGAACGGCTTGATCACCGCGGTGACGAGCTTCATCCCCGCACCTCTTCCCTGGTCTCGTCCTGCGACTCCTGTGCGGCGTCGTCGTGCTCCGGTCCGCCGTGCCCCGCTCCGTCGTGGTGCGGCGCGACGGCCGCGGCCGTGGCGCCCGAGCCGGTGCGGACGGCGCCGAAGTCGTAGGCGGTCTCGGCGTGCGCGGTGCGGTCGATGCCCGCGAGCTCGTCGTCCTCGCTGATCCGGAAGCCCATCACGAGGTCGATGACCTTGGCGATCAGGTAGGTGACGACGAAGGAGTAGGCGAGGGTCGCGACGACCGCGAGCGCCTGCTTGCCGAGGAGGCCGAGGCCGCCGCCGGCCAGCAGCCCGTCCGCGCCGGCGTCGTTGACGGCCGTGGTGGCGACGATGCCGATGAGCAGCGCGCCGACGATGCCGCCGACCAGGTGGACGCCGACGACGTCGAGCGAGTCGTCGTAGCCGAGCTTGTACTTGAGGCTGACCGCGAAGGCGCAGATCGCGCCGGCGATGAGCCCGATGGCGATGGCGCCGAGCGGGGTGACGAACGCGCACGCCGGGGTGATCGCGACGAGCCCGGCGACGATGCCGGACGCGAGGCCGAGCGTGGTGGACGAGCCGTCCCGCAGCTTCTCGACGACGATCCAGGCGAACGCGGCGGCGCAGGTGGCGACGATCGTGTTGATGAACGCGACCGCGGCGGTCGAGCCGGCCGACAGCGCGGACCCGGCGTTGAACCCGAACCAGCCGAACCACAGCAGCCCGGCGCCGAGGAGGACGAACGGGAGGTTGTGCGGCCGCATCGGGTCCTTCGGCCAGCCCTTGCGCCTGCCGAGGACGAGCGCGAGCGCGAGCGCCGCGACGCCGGCGTTGATGTGCACGACGGTGCCGCCCGCGAAGTCGAGGGCGCCGAGCTCGAAGATCCAGCCGGCCCGGCCGCCCTCCTCGCCGTCCGACCACCACACCCAGTGCGCGATCGGCAGGTACACGAGCGTCACCCAGACCGGGATGAACAGGACCCATGCCCCGAACTTGGCACGGTCCGCCACGGCGCCGCTGATGAGCGCGACCGTGATGATGGCGAACGTCGCCTGGAACGCGACGAACACCAGCTGCGGGATGCCGCTGCCGTCGTCGGCGGTCGCGACGTTCTCCAGGCCGACCAGGCCCCAGTCGCCGAATCCGCCGATGAACGAGCTGAGGGAGCCGCCCGACGTGAACGCGAGCGAGTACCCGTACACGACCCAGACCATGCCCGCGACGGCGATCGAGACGAAGCTCATCATCATCATGTTGAGCACGCTCTTGGCCCGGCTCATGCCGCCGTAGAAGAAGGCCAGGCCCGGTGTCATCAGGAGGACGAGCGCGGTGCTCGTCAGCATCCATGCGGTGCTTCCGCTGTCGACTGTCATCTCTGCCAGTGCCCCTCCTCGCCGGGGAAAACGAACTGTTCAGAGATTGGGCCTCGGCCGTTTCGCGCCGGGGGCTCTCGCGTTTCCGCGGTGTGAAATGGGCACCCGCCATGTTGCCGGTCTGTTTCCGTCACCTCACAGCCCCATTTCACGGCTGTGAGGACCGAAAAGCGCCGGACCCCGCGTGTCCCCGGAAAGGCGGGAGCCCCGCGCGCACCGGGGCGGGCGGGGCTCCAGGGGGACGGGAGAGCGGGGTTCAGTCGCCGAGGATCGCGTCGACGAACGCCTCCGGTTCGAACGGCGCCAGGTCGTCCGGGCCCTCGCCGAGCCCGACGAGCTTGACCGGGACGCCGAGTTCGCGCTGCACCTGGACGACGATGCCGCCCTTCGCCGTCCCGTCCAGCTTCGTCAGCACGACGCCGGTGACGTTGACGACCTCGGCGAACACGCGGGCCTGCTGCATGCCGTTCTGGCCGGTGGTGGCGTCCAGGACGAGCAGGACCTCGTCGACCTGGGCCTGCTTCTCCACGACGCGCTTGACCTTGCCGAGCTCGTCCATCAGCCCGGTCTTGGTGTGCAGCCGGCCGGCGGTGTCGACGATGACGGCGTCGACCTTGGTGTCGATGCCCTGCTTGACGGCGTCGAACGCGACGCTGGCCGGGTCGGCGCCCTCGTCCTTGCGGACGACCTGGGCGCCGACGCGCGTGCCCCACGTCTCGAGCTGGTCGGCGGCGGCGGCGCGGAAGGTGTCGGCGGCGCCGAGCAGCACGGTGCGGCCGTCGCCGACGAGGACGCGGGCGAGCTTGCCGCAGGTGGTGGTCTTGCCGGTGCCGTTGACGCCGACGACCATCAGCACGGCGGGCCGTCCGCCGTGCGGGCCGGTGTCGAGCGAGCGGTCCAGGTCGGGGCCGATCTGCTTGACCAGCTCCTCCTTCAGCAGCGCCCGCACCTCGGCGGCGTCGCGGGTGCCGAGGACCTGGACGCGCGTGCGCAGCTCGTCGGTGACCTGCGCGGCCACGGCGGCGCCCATGTCGGCGGTGATGAGGGTGTCCTCGATCTCCTCCCAGGCGTCGTCGTCGAGGGTCTCGCGCGACAGCAGCCCGAGGAGGGTCTTGCCGAAGGCGTTCTGGGAGCGGGCGAGCCGGGCGCGCAGCCGGACGAGGCGGCCCGCGCCGGGCGGCGGTTTCTCGATCTCGACCGTGGGCGGTGGCGCGGGGGCCTCGGTGGGCGGCGCCCGTTCGAGCGTCGGGGCCGTCCCCTCCGCCTCGTCGGCGACGGTCGCGCCGCCGCGCCGTTCCTCCGTGGGCTCCTCCGCGGGCGGCCGCGGCCTGGTGCGTCCGGGCCGCAGCAGCAGGAAACCGCCGACGATCAGGCCGGCGACGACCAGCACGGCGATGAGGATCAGGTATTCCATTCCCATAACGCCCCCAGTTTTCCAGACCGGCGCACCGGCGCCGAACACGCTGCACCGGCCGCGCGGCCGCCCCGCTGCGCGCCCGGTCCCGGGCGCGCGCGATCAGCCCCGGAGCAGTGGCGGCTCCGGGGCTCCTCCCGGGAGAGATGCCCGCTCGGAGCCCTCCCACTCGTCGACGTTGCGCAGCAGGGCCTCGAGGTAGGTGCGCAGGTGGTTGCGGTAGACGTCGCTGTAGGTGCGCAGGTAGGCGATCTCCTGCTCCAGGCGGCGCCGCTCGTCCGGCTCCATGTCGCCGCCGGCCCCGCGCTCGGACGGCGCCGCCGGTGCGGCGGACGCGGATGCGGCGGACGCGGGTGCGGCGGGCGCGGGGGCCCGTTCGGCCTCGCGCACGGCGGCGTCCGCGATCGCGGCGGCCCTGCGGTGGGCCTCCTCCAGCATCTGCTCGGCGCGGCCCTTGGCATCGGACAGGATCGCCTCGCGGTGCAGCCGGGCCTCGTGCGCCAGCTCGCGGGTGTACCGCTCGGCGTCGGCCACGTAGAGGTCGGCGGTCTGCTGCGCCTGCGACAGGATCCGGACGGCCTGGAAGTGGGCGTCCTGGGGCGCCATCACGCCCGGGCCGCCGCCCCCCGCCGCCGGGTCGGCACCGCCCGAGGCGGCCGAGCCGACCCGGGCGCGCAGCCGGTCGACCTCCTCGGCCAGCGCCGCCTTCTCGCTGAAGATGTGGACGAGTTCCCGCTCGACGTACTGGAGGAAGTTGCGCACCTGGTCCTCGTCGTACCCGCGGCGGCCCAGCGCCGCCCGCGCGAACACCACCGACTGCAGTTCGCCCGGGGTCAGCCGCGTCCCCTCGGAGACGACGGGAAGGTTCGGGGAGTTCATCGGGGTCACCTCTGTGCGTCTGCGAAGGATTCCAGCCTGATGCGTTCGCGCTCGATCCCGAGCCGGACGAGCCGTTCGACGGTGCCGTGCACCATTTCGGACGACCCGCAGACGTAGGCGTCGTGGCCGGTCCAGGGGCCGTGGCGGGCGACGACGTCGGCGAGGGTCCCGTGTTCCACGCCGTCGCCGCCCTCCCCGGGCCCGCCCGTCCGCCCGGGCTGGAGCACGCCCGACTGGAGCAGCGTGGAGAAGCCGTGGCCGGTCGTCTCGTCCGACACGGCGGGCACGACCGTCAGCCAGGGCAGGCCCCCGGCCATCTTGGTCAGGTCCTCGAGGTCGTAGAGGCCGTCGCGGTCGCGGGCGCCGAAGAACAGGTGCACCCGGGGCGGGGACGGGCGGCCGGCGATCTGCTCGAGGATCGCCTTGAGCGGCGCGAGCCCGGTGCTGCCCGCGACGAGCAGGACGTCGCGGGCGGACGACTCGTCGAGCGTGAGCGTGCCGACGGGGGCGCCCATCCGGACGCGGTCGCCGGTCTGCGTGCCGCGCACCAGGACCGGGCTGACCGGGCCGCCGTCGACCAGCCGGACGTGGAAGTCGACGGTGTTGTCCGGGCGCGGCGCGTTGGCCATCGAGTAGTAGCGCCAGTGCCGCAGCCGGGAGGGCACCTCCAGGGCCACCGACTGGCCGGGCAGGTACGGCAGCGGCCGGTCGGGCTGCACGCGCAGGACGCTGATGTCGAAGCGGCGCCGTTCGACGCCGATGACCTGCCCGTTCCACCACGCGGGGCGGTTCAGGGCGTCCTCGTCGGCGGCCTCCAGCATCACCTTGGCGACCAGGCCGTAGGCGGCGTTCCAGTCGCTCTCGAGGTCGTCGTTCCAGGCGGGGCCGGAGAAGTGCCGCAGCGTGGCGAGGAGGCTGGCGCCGACGTGCGGGTAGTGCTCGGCGATGATGCCGAACCGGCGGTGGTCGCGGCCGAGCTGGCGCAGGAACGGGACGAGGTTCGGCAGGTCGTCGACCTGCGCCACGATCGTCCCGAGCGCGCGCAGGAGCTTGTCGCGCTGCCCGGTCATCCCGATCGGGAACATGTCGCGCAGGTGCGGGTTGCGGACGAACAGGTCGGCGTAGAAGAAGAGCGCGACGGCGTCTCCGTGCCGCGCGACCTGCGCGAAGCTGTCCTTGAGGCGTTGTGCGTCCACGGTGGCGGGAGCCGATCGGACGCCGTCAGGCGACGGGCTCGGCGGCGGCCTCCTGCATGACCTGGGCGACGACGCCGTAGGCGGCCGTCCAGTCCCGCTCCAGGTCCTCGTTCCACGCCGGGCCGCTGAAGTGGGCGAGGGTGGCGATCAGGCTCGCGCCGACCTGCGGGTAGTACTCGGCGGCGACGCCGAAGCCGTCGTGGCGGCGGCCGAGGTCGCGCAGGTACGGGACGAGCGCGGCCTCGTCGTCCACCGACTCGACGATGTGCGCCAGCGCGGTCAGCAGCTTCTCGTGCTGCTTGGCCATGGCACCGCTGAACAGCGACCTGAGCCGCGGGTTCTTCTCGAACAGGTCGGCGTAGAAGTACTCGGCGACGTCGATCCCGTTGCCGCCCACGAGGGCGAAGTTCTCCTTGAGACGCTGGGCGTCCATGACACACCTCTCCAGTGGTCCTCCGTACCGGGCGGGGTGTCCGGAATGAGGGGTCCCGAGAACCACGGGGCACATGAGTAGTGGATCGAATCGGCGGGACACAAGCCCGCGACCGTCGCGGCCCGATCACCGTCCGTGCCAGAAAACGTGAGATTGGTTCGGCATTCTCGTGTTCGCCGCATCGCACCGTGCGGCGCCCTGCGGCGATGACCGGACGGACGGCGCGCCGCCCGCGCCCCGGATACACCGGGCGACGTGATTTTCCCCGCAGAACAGCGAACGGTCGGCCCCCGATGCAGACATTCCAGAAATGCCTTTTCGGATGGGTCGAGTACGCCGGGACGCGTGCGCCCCGCGGCCTCGGCCGTCCTCAGCCGTCCTCGCGGAGGCGCTGGCTGACGACCTGCGTGACGCCGTCGCCCCGCATGCTGACCCCGTACAGGGCGTCCGCGCCCTCCATCGTCCGCTTCTGGTGCGTGATGATGATCAGCTGGGACGACTCGCGGAGCTCCTCGAAGACGGTGATCAGCCGCTGGGTGTTGGTGTCGTCCAGCGCCGCCTCGACCTCGTCCAGCACGTAGAACGGGGACGGGCGGGCCTTGAACACCGCGACCAGGAACGCGATCGCGACCAGCGACCGCTCCCCGCCCGACAGCAGCGACAGGCGCTTCACCTTCTTGCCCGGCGGCCGGGCGGCGACCTCGACGCCGGTGGCCAGCATGTCCTCGGGCTCGGTCAGCGACAGGCTGCCCTCGCCGCCGGGGAACAGCCGCGCGAAGATCCGCTCGAACTCGCGGGCGGTGTCGGCGTAGGCTGCGCCGAACACCTGCTGCACCCGCTCGTCCACCTCCTTGACGAGGCCGAGGAGCTCGCGCTGCGTCTTCTTCAGGTCCTCGAGCTGGGAGTTGAGGAACGCGTGCCGCTCCTCCAGCGCCGCGAACTCCTCGAGCGCGAGCGGGTTGACCTTGCCGAGCTGGTTGAGCTGCCGCTCGGCCGTCTTCGCCCGCTTCTCCTGCGCGGCCCGCTCGTACGGGACGGGCCGGGCCTCTTCCCGGCCGTCCTCGCCCGCGTCCGGACCGGGCGGCACCGGCACGTCCGGCCCGTACTCGCCGACGAGCGCGTCGACCTCCAGCCCGAACTCGTCCATCGCCCGCTGCTCGAGCTGCTCCAGCCGGAGCCGCTGCTCGGCGCGCGCCACCTCGTTGCCGTGCACGACGTTCACGAGGCGTTCCAGCGTCGCCGACAGCTCCCGCACATGGTTCCGGACGACCTTCAGTTCGGCCTCGCGCGCGGCGCGGGCCTCCTCGGCGGCCTCGCGGCGCCGCACGGCGGCCGCCAGCGACAGCTCGATGCGCTCCAGCGCCGTCCGCGCGGCCGTGAGGACCGCCTTGGCGACGCGGGCCTGCATCTCGCGGCGGGCGCGGCGCTCGGCGGCACGGGCCCGTTCCTCCCGCTCGCGGCGGGCGCCGCGCTCCAGCGCGTCGGCGCGTCCCGCGATGGCCTGCACGCGCTCCTCGGCCGTCCGGACCGAGAGCCGCGCCTCCATCTCGGCCGACCGCAGCTCCCGGACGCGCGCGTCCAGCTCGTCGCGCGCCTCGGTGTCGTGCCCGGCCTCGTCGGCGACGTCGGCCGCCTCCTCGGCCTCGGCGAGCCGCAGGGCCAGCTCGTCGGCGGCCCGCATGTCCTGCTCGAGGGACTCGTTCGCGGCGTCCAGGGACTTGGTGAGCCGCTCGGCCTCGCCGCGCGCGGCGCGGACGTCGGCCTCCAGCCGGGCGGCGCGCTTGGCCTCCTGCGCGGCCCGCGCCTCGAACTCCCGGACGCGCGCGCGGACCCGGTCGAGGTCGGACTGCGCCCGGTTCACCCCCGTCTGGGCCTCGGCCGCGGCGGCCTCGGCGGCCTCCAGCGCGGACTGTGCCGACTGCTCCGCCTGCGCCGCGGCGGCCAGCTCGGCCGCGGCGGCCTCGGCGGCGGTCTCGGCGGCCGCGAGCTCCCCGGCGGCCTGATCGAGGGCCGTCCGCATCTCCAGCAGGCTCTGCGCGCCGCCCGCCGCGCCGCCCTGCGCCCAATGGGCGCCGACGAGCTCCCCGTCGCGGGTGACGGCGCGCAGCGCGGGCTCGCGCCGGACGAGCGCGGCGGCGGCCGCGACGTCGTCGACGACCGCGACGTCGCGCAGCAGGTGCGCGAGGGCGTGCCGGACGCCGTCCGGGACGGTCACGGCGTCGATCGCGTAGTCGACGCCGTCGATCCGCGCGGGCGCGCTCCCGTCCGGCCCGCCGCCGACCAGCAGCCCCGCGCGGCCCGCGTCGCGGGACCGCAGCAGCGCGAGCGCCGCCTCCGCGGTGTCCAGCGACCCGACCGCGACGGCCTCGGCCGCGTTCCCGAGCGCCGCCGCGACGGCCGTCTCGTAGCCGGGGCGGACGGTCAGCAGCGACGCGACCGTCCCGAGCACCCCGTCGAGGGACCCGTCGGAACCCGCCTCCAGCAGCGCCTCACCGCCGTCTGCGGCGGCCGACAGCGTCAGGTTCAGCGCCTCGATGCGCGCCTGCAGGGCCGTGACCTTCTTCTGGGCGGCCTGGTCGGCGGTCCGGGCGGCCGCGATGGCCTGCCGCGCCTCCTTGACGGCGGCGCGCGGCCCCGCCACCCCCTCCCGCGCCCGCTCGGCGGCGTCCTTGGCGGTCGCGAGCGCCTCCTGCGCCGCCTCGTGCTCGGCGGCCAGCTCCGGATCGTCGACGACCTCGGCCTCGAACGCCTCGAACTCGGCCAGCGCGGTCTCGGCGCGCCGCTCCGCCTCGTCCCGCGCGTCGACGAGCCGCCCGATCTCGGACCGTCCCGCCGCGGCCTTGCTGCGCAGCGCCTCGACGCGGCCGCGCAGCCGCGCCAGCTCCTCGCGGCGGTCGGCGGCGGCGCGCGCGGCGGCCTGCAGGCGCCGCTCCTCGCCGGCGAGGGCCTCCTCGACGCCCGTCCGCTCCTGCACGGCGTCGGCGAGCCCGTCCTGCGCCTCGTCCAGGGCGGCGCGGAGCATCTCCTCCTGCTCGCGGATCTCCGCGGCCTCGCGCTCCATGTCGTCGGGGTCGCGGCCGCGCCGCTCGTCCTCGCGGGCCTCCGCGGCGTTGCGGTGCCGCTCCGCGGCGAGGTCGGCGACGCCGCGCAGCCGCTCCTGCAGCGCCGACAGCCGGTACCAGGTGTCCTGCACCTGCTTCAGCTTCGGCGCCGCGACGGCCTCCTCCGCCTCGAGCGCCTCCTCGCGCTCCTGCGCCTGCGCGAGCGCCCGCTCGGTCTCGGTGCGCCGCTCGCGGATCTGCGCCTCGTCGGCGGCCTCCTGCTCCAGCTTCGTGCGCAGGGTGACCAGGTCGTCCGCGAGCAGCCGCAGCCGCGCGTCCCGCAGGTCCGCCTGGATCACCGCGGCCTTCCGCGCGATCTCCGCCTGCTTGCCGAGCGGCTTCAGGCGGCGCCGCAGCTCGCCCGTCAGGTCCTGGACGCGGGTGAGGTTGCCCTGCATCGCGTCGAGCTTCCGCAGCGCCTTCTCCTTGCGCTTGCGGTGCTTGAGGACGCCCGCCGCCTCCTCGATCACCGCGCGGCGGCCCTCCGGGCCCGAGTGCAGCACCCGGTCGAGCTGCCCCTGCCCGATGATGACGTGCATCTCCCGGCCGATGCCGGAGTCCGACAGCAGCTCCTGGATGTCCAGCAGCCGGCACGAGTCGCCGTTGATCGCGTACTCGCTGCTGCCCGACCGGAACATCAGCCGGCTGATCGTGACCTCGGTGTAGTCGATGGGCAGCGCACCGTCGGTGTTGTCGATCGTCAGCACGACCTCGGCGCGGCCGAGCGGCGCACGGTTCGCCGTGCCGGCGAAGATGACGTCCTCCATCTTGCCGCCGCGCAGCGACTTGGCGCCCTGCTCCCCCATCACCCACGCGAGCGCGTCCACCACGTTAGACTTGCCGGACCCGTTGGGCCCCACGACCGCGGTGATGCCGGGCTCGAACTTGAGGGTGGTCGACGACGCGAAGGACTTGAAGCCGCGCAACGTCAAACTCTTCAGGTACACGCGCTCGCCGTCCTCCTCCGGTCGGTATGCCGGGGGCGGGGCGGGACGCGCCGTACGCGGCGCCGAAGGGCCTCCCCCGCCGGGCCCGATGCTCAGTCGCCGTCCCCGCTCGCGCCGCGGGTCACGCCGCGCGGGGGCCGGGCATTCCGAGGAGGATACCGGTCGGCGCGGCCGGTGACCCGATGCCGCGCCGGATCCCGTGCACCGTGTCCGGGTATGAGCGGGAGCGCGTGAGCCGGACGCCCGCGGCGGTCACCGGGCGGGCGGCGATGGGGCAAACTTTAGGGACGCCAGAGCACCGGCGTCCCTATCGATCGATTCGTGTGCGGCGCCGTTCAGGTCAGCGCCGGTTCACGGTCCTTCACCGCGAGCGACATCACGTCGTCTTCCGTCGCCGTCGCGAGCGCGTCGTTCTCCGCCTGGAGCCGTACGAGCTCGGCCTCCAGGTCGCGTACGCGCTGCTGAAGGCGCCGCATCTCCGCGACCATCCGGGGGTCGGGACCGCCGACGTGGCCGAGTAGAGCCTTCGCCATGACTAAAGGTCCTCCACGCTGAGCAACCAGCAGGGATCGCGCACGAGAAGCAAATGATGTCGGTGCGCGTATCGTCTAGAGTCGCACCGGCCGCCGTCCTGGTCAAGACGCACATCACAGGCCGGTAACAACCTTTCACCATCTAGTTTAGCAGGTACAAACCGGACATCCGTACCCGTTCACCGTTCCTCGAAACCGTCGGCCGTCCCACGCGGCTCGTCCCACCGTTCCGTCACGCCCGTCACGGCGCCCGGACGGCCCGGCACGCCGGTCTCCGCGACGGCGTCGGGATGCAGCATCTCCAGCAGGCGCCGGCAATTCCCGCGCGGCCCCTCGGCCACCACTTCGACCCGTCCGTCGCGCAGATTCGACGCGCTGCCGACCAGGCCGAGCTCCAGGGCACGGGCCCGCACCCACCAGCGGAACCCGACCCCCTGCACGCGGCCCCGCACCCACGCGGTCAGCCGCACCGCTTCCTCGTCGCTCATCCACGTTCCCCTCGTCAACCGTGTCGACCAGGGAACCCTAGTACCGCGCGCGGCGGGGACGCGGCTGGCACACGGGACAGCTGTAGGACGAACGGTTCATGAACTCGTCCCGGCGGATCGGGGAACCGCAGCGGCGGCACGGCTCGTCGCGGCGGCCGTAGGCGTCCAGGGACCGCTCGAAGTAGCCGCTCTCGCCGTCCACGTCGACGTAGAGGCTGTCGAAGGACGTCCCGCCGACCGCGAGGGCCGCGCGCATGACGTCCTGCGCCGCCGCGACGACCCGGGCCGCCTCCGCGCGGGTCAGCGTCTCGGTGGGGCGCGCCCAGTGCAGCCGCGCCCGCCACAGCGCCTCGTCGGCGTAGATGTTGCCGACGCCGCTGATCAGGGACTGGTCGAGCAGCGCGCGCTTGATGCCGGTCCTGCGGCGCCGCAGGGCCCGGTACAGGGCGTCGCCGTCGAACGCGTCCTCCAGGGGGTCCGCGGCGATGTGCACGATGGGGGCGGGGACGAGCCCGGCACCGTCCGGCGCGGGGGCGGCGGCCCCGGCGACCGCGTCGGGGACGAGCTCGGCCACCATCAGGTGCCCGAACGTCCGCTGGTCGACGAACCGCAGGTCGAGGGGGTCGGCGGCGGGGCCGCCGGTGAACGCGATCCGCACCCGCAGGTGCTTCTGCGGCTCCCGGTCCGGTTCGCCGACGAGGAGCTGCCCGCTCATCCCGAGGTGGGCCAGCAGCGCCTCGGACGGCGCCTCGGACGGCGCGTCCGCGAGCGGCAGCCACAGGTACTTGCCGCGGCGGCGCGGCGGCAGGACGGTGCGGCCCGCGAGGCGCCCGGCGAAATCGGCCGGCCCGGCGGCGTGGCGGCGCACCGCGCGGGGGTGCAGCACCTCGGCCTTCTCCACGGTGCGGCCGGTCGTCCAGCGGGCCAGGCCGCGCCGGACGACCTCGACCTCGGGCAGCTCAGGCACCGGTGAGCCCGGCGGGCCGCGACCCCCGGCCGTTGCCGGCGCCGGACGCCGGACCGGCGTCCGTCCCGTCGGTCCCCGCGGCGGCGCCGTCCCCGTCCGCCCGCCCGGGACCGGCCTTCTCGCCGCCCTCCCGCTCGGCGGCGAGAGCGCGGATCGCGTTCCAGGCGGCCTCGGCGGCGTGCTGCTCCGCCTCCTTCTTACTGCGGCCCTCCCCGGACCCGTAGGTCTCGCCGCCGACCCGCACGGACGCGCGGAACGTCTTCTGGTGGTCGGGGCCGCTCTCCTCGACGTGGTACTCGGGGACGCCGAGCTCCTCGACGGCCGTCAGCTCCTGCAGGGACGTCTTCCAGTCCAGGCCGGCGCCGAGCCCCGCCGAGCGGGCGATGAGGGCGTCGAACAGCCGGTGGACGAGCGCGGACGCCTCGTCCAGGCCGCGGTCGACGTAGACGGCGCCGATCAGCGCCTCGAGGGTGTCGGCCAGGATGGACGCCTTGTCGCGGCCGCCGGTGCCCTCCTCGCCGCGGCCGAGGCGGATGTGGGCGCCGACACCGAGGCCCCGCGCGACGCCCGCGAGCGCCCGCATGTTGACGACGGCGGCGCGCAGCTTCGCCAGGTGCCCCTCGGGCAGGTCGGGGTGCCCCCGGTACAGGGTGTCGGTGACGACCAGGCCCAGCACCGAGTCGCCGAGGAACTCCAGGCGCTCGTTGGTGGGCAGGCCGCCGTTCTCGTACGCGTACGAACGGTGCGTCAGCGCGCGCTCCAGCAGCGCGTCGTCGACCTCGACGCCGAGGGCGCGGGTCAGTTCCGCCCGGTCGGGCGCGGGGTCGGACTTCTTGGCGCTCAACGGGCCCTCCTCGCAGGCCGTGCGCCGCGCGGACGCGCGGTCGCCTCGATGGCGCGCGGCCGGGAAGGCCGGGGACGGCGGAGGGCGCGGCACGAGGTCGGACGGCCGTGGCCGTCCCGCGCGGGGACGGACGGGCCGGACGGGCGGGGCGGTCGCCCCGCGCGGCGAGGTCCGCGAAGACGAGGTGCGCGCCGGTTCGGCGGATCCCGGCGTGCACCACGGCTCCGGGCACGGGCCGCCGTGCCGGACACCACGCCGACGACGCGCGCCGGGGTGGTCGTGCCTTCACGCACCTGGAGGGGCGGACCGCGCCGTGTGCGCGGGGCCGCCCCCCGGGATGCGAGGAAGACTCAGGCCGACGGGGTGATGACCTGCCGCCGGTCGTAGGTGCCGCACGTCGCGCAGGCGGTGTGGGGCAGCTTCTTGTCGCGGCAGGTCGGGCAGTCGACCAGGGTCGGCGCCGCGGTCTTCCACTGCGCGCGCCGGTGCCGCGTGTTGCTGCGGGACTTCTTCCGCTTCGGGACGGCCACGTCAGCCCTCCTGCTTTCCTTGTCGTCGGTCGGATGAACCGCGGGCGCCTGGGCTCCCGCTCCCCCGCTCCGGGGTGTCGGCCGCCGTGCCGGCGGCCAGCTCCCGCAGTGCCGCCCACCGGGGGTCGGCGACGTCGTGCCGGTGGTCCGGGCCGGCGTCGGCCAGCCGGACCCCGCACTCCGCGCACAGACCGGGACAGTCGTCCCGGCACAGCGGCGAGAGCGGCAGCGCGAGCACCACCGCGTCTCGGAGCAGCGGTTCGAGGTCGATCAGATCGTCCTCGAGGTGGAGCTCGTCGTCATCGGCGTTCCCGCCGGAGCGGGTGTCAGGATAGACGAAGAGTTCCTGGAAGTCCGCCTCGAAGGTCGAGGCGATCGGGTCGAGGCAGCGGGCGCACTCCCCCTCGAGGGGGACCGTCGCCGTGCCGGTGACGAGCACCCCCTCCAGCACCGCCTCGAGCCGGAGGTCCAGCTCGATCGCGGCGCCCTCGGGGACGCCCACCATCTCCACACCGAAATCCTCCGGAGCCGGCACGGTCAGGTGCTCCTCGCGCGACGACCCGGGTTGCCTGCCGAGAGCCCGGGTGTCGAGCACGAGCGGCGCATTGGGGTCGAGGCGTGTCAGCGGAATCCTGCTTTCGTGAGGCATGGGAATCAAGGCCGTTGGTGATGGCCGATGTCCCAGGGTACCGAACGCCGGGCGCCGCCCCCAACTCGCGGCCCGTCCACCAGCGGATCGGCCCCGCCCGCGCCCCGGGACGGCCCGCGGAACGGCCGCGCGTCCCGGCTAGTCGGTTTCGCGGAGCCGATCGACGAGCCGGTCGCGGACGCTGTCGGGAACGAGGCCGGAGATGTCGCCGCCGAACTTCACGACCTCCTTCATCAGGCTGGAGGAGAGGAAGGCGTATTCGGGGTTCGTCGCCATGAAGAGGGTCTCGATGCCGGCGATGCGGTGGTTCATCTGCGCCATCTGCAGCTCGTACTCGTAGTCGCTGACGGCGCGCAGCCCCCGGACGATGACCGGGATGTTCTGTTCCTTGCAGTAGTCCACGGTCAGGCCGTAGAACTTGTCGACGCGGACGTTGCCGTACCCCTTGGTCACCTCGGAGATCATGTTCGCGCGCTCGTCGACGGTGAACAGGCTCTTCTTGTTCTTGTTGATCAGCACTGCGACGACCACCTCGTCGTACAGGCTGGATGCGCGGCTGATGATGTCGAGATGACCGTTGGTCACGGGGTCGAACGATCCCGGACAGACGACACGGCGCACGGCGCGAACCCCTTCGTTCCCGGTTTCTGACCTGCGGCGCGAACGTACCAAATCCCATTCTGCCCGCTTTCACCCGGGCTCGGCGGTCCGTCCCGGACGCGTCGCCGCGGGCGGGGCCGGACGGGGCCGGGCGGGGGCCGGGCGGGACGGCACGGGGCACGGGACGGTCACGCCGCGAGCGCATCGATGATCTCCGCGGCGATCGGGCCGGACTCGATGCCGGCGCCGGGCGCCTCGGTCATCACCGCGACCGCGTACCGGGGGTCCTCGCGGGGGCCGTACCCGATGAACCAGCGGTCGTTGTACGGCCGGCCCGCCACGTCGGCCGTCCCGGTCTTGCCGCCGAGGACGGACGTGCCCCGCAGCGACCGTCCCGTCCCGCGTTCGACGACGGCCTCCATCATGGCGCGCAGGTCCGCGGCCTCCCCGGACGTCAGCGGGCGCGCGAACCGCTCGGGCGAGGCCCGCCCGACGGTGGTGCCGTCCGCGGCGCGCAGTTCGGCGATCAGGTGCGGCTTCATGACCTCGCCGTCGTTGAGGACGCCGCCGACGACCATGGCCATCTGCAACGGGGTGGCGACGGTGCTGCCCTGGCCGATGGACGCGAGCGCGGTGAGGGCGGGCGAGTCGGTGTCGGGGAAGACGCTCGCGGCGGCGGTCATGCGGTCCTCGATCGGGATCCGCTCGCCGAAGCCGAACTCGTCCGCCTCCTCGGCGACGGCGTCGTGCCCGAGGCCCTCGGCGCCCATGTGGGCGAACGTGGTGTTGCAGGACTCGGCGTACGCCTCGATCAGCGGTACGCGCGCCTCGCTGCAGGTGCCGCCGTGGCTGTTGCCGATCGGCCGCCCGCCCTGCGGCGGCCGGTAGCTGCTCCCCGCCCTGACCTGGGTGCCCGTGTCCGCGCCCGCTTCGAGCTTCGCGGCGGCGACGACCGTCTTGAAGGACGAGCCCGGCGGGTAGACCTCCTCGGTCGCCTTGTTGAGCAGCGGCTTGAGCGGCCGGTCGTCGAGGCGCTCGAACGCCTGCCGCGCCTCCTCCCGGTCGAGGGTCGAGACGGCGCCGGGATCGTAGGACGGGGTGGAGGCCATGACGAGGATCGCGCCGGTCTCGGCGTCCAGCGCGACGGCGGCGGCGCGCCGCGCCCCCGACTCCTGCAGGGCCCGGTAGGCGACGCGCTGCGCGTCGGCGTCCACGGTCGCCTCGACGGTGCCGCCGGGGACGGGGTCCCCGACGAGCTTGTCGACGATGTTCGTGGTGGCGAGCCGCGGGTCGCCGCCGTCCAGCACGTGGTTCGCCGCCGCCTCCAGACCGGTCTCGGAGAAGACGGAGAAGTAGCCGGTGACGGGGGCGAAGGCCGGGCCGTCCCTGTAGTGGCGCTGGTACTTCTCGCCGCCGTCGACGGGCTCGGACCAGGCGAGCCGCTCGCCGTCGGCGACGATGGGGCCGCGGTCGACGGTGAAGCGGTCGGTCAGCCGCCGCGGGTTGAGCGCCGAGTCGCGCAGGTCCTGCGCCTGGAACGCCTGGACGTAGGTGACGTTGATCATCAGGGCGAGGATCATGAGCAGCGTCAGGACCCAGGTACGCGCGAGGGCGCGGTCCATGCCGGGTCTCATGACGGCCCCCTACCCGACGGACGCGCGGTCACCCGTGAAACGGATCATGCCCGGTCCCCGCCGGTGGCGGTGCCGTACCAGAACACCGCCTCCCCGTACCGCCGGTCCCGGTCGGCCTCGTACCCCTCGGGCCAGCGCAGCGCCGGGCCGCGCGCCGCGCGCTCGACGACGACGAGCGCGTCCGGCGCCGTCCAGCCGTGGTCGCGCAGGTCGCCGAGCAGCTCGGTGACGGCCGTGTCGGGCAGCGCGTACGGCGGGTCGGCGAAGATCAGGTCGTAGGGGGCGTCGGGGGGACGGCGGACGACCCGTTCCACCTTGTCGGCGCACGGCACCGCGCCGGACAGGCCGAGCTCCCTCGCGTTCTGCCGGAGCACCTTCGCGGCGCGGGGGTGCGACTCGACGAGCAGGGCGTGCGCGGCGCCGCGCGACAGGGCCTCGAGCCCGACCGCGCCCGATCCCGCGTACAGGTCGGCGACGCGCAGGCCGTCCAGGGGGCCGAGGAGGGCGAGGACGGTCGCGAACAGGCCCTCGCGGGCGCGGTCGCTGGTCGGCCTGGTGTCCCGTCCCGGCGGGACGGCGAGCCGCCGCCCGCCCGCGCTCCCCGCGATCACCCGTGTCATGCCCCTCAGTATCGCGGTCCCGGAAAAGGTCACAAACCGTCGCGGCGGCTCCTGTGAACCTCTACCAAATCGGTGACTCGATGTTCACATCGACTACTTCGCGTGCAAACGTGCTCGCAGGTTGTGCAACCACCCGACCCCTCAGGAGCACTGGTGCACCAAGGTAGGAGATTGGCGGTGACGGCCGGGGCGACGGTCCTGGGCCTCACCGCCATGAGCGGCGTCTCCCACGCCGAGACCTCCCGGCTCTCCGCCGAGCGCGCTCCCGCCCGCGCCGCGGCCGATCGACCGGCCGAGGGCGCGGCCGGCGCCGGGCGGGCGAAGGCCGAGAAGGCGACGAAGGCGGAGCGGCGGGACACGGGGAAGACCGGCACGGAGAAGACGAGCACGGGGAAGACCGGCACGGAGAAGACGAGCACGCAGAACGCCGCGGCGGCGCGGACGGACGCGGGCGAGGCGCTGCGGCGCGCCGTCGACCCCGTGGTCCGGACGCTGGAGCGGGACGAGCCGAAGCGGCAGGCGCGCGCCCAAGGGCGGCGGCAGGGAACGGACCAGAGCCGGAAAGTGCCGCCGGCGGCGGAGCCCGCGGAGCGGCGGCGGGCTTCCGGGCTGGAACTCCGCCTCGACGGCGCCCTCGGCCACGACGAGCGGACCGGCACCGCGACCGCCGGGCTCGGCGTGACCGCCGGGGTCCGCACCCCACACGTCGACGCGGGGGTGCGGCTGCGCGCCGGCGGCACCGTGTCGTTCGGCGACGCCACCGTCGAGGCGGGCGCGGGCCTGGCCGCCCACGCCGGGACGCCCGCGGGGAACGCCGCGCTGGACCTCGGGACGGGCGCGACGCTGTCGGCGGGGACGCCGATGATCGCGGCCGGGACGACGCTCGGCGTGCGGGCGTCCGCGGCGGGCGGCACGCCGATCTCCGCGCGGCTCGGGCTGAGCGGCTGCGCCGGTTCCGGCTGCGCGGACGCGCCGCCAGCTCCCCCGACCCCGCCGACGCCGCCCACCCCGCCGGACCCATCGCCGCCGACCCCGCCGGCGCCGCCGACGCCGCCCGTCCCGCCGGAGGACCCGGGCTCGCCGAGCCCCGAGCCGCCGCCGCTGCCCGCGGACCCCTCGTCACCGGCGTCCCCGATGCCGCCCTATCTGCCGTCCGGCGCGGCCGGCGGGGGCGCGGCCGGGAGCGGAGACGGCGGCGGGACGATCGCGGGCCGCATCACGCCGCCGAGGGAACTGCCGTTCACCGGGACCGACGCGCTGCCGCTGGTGGCGCTCGGCCTGACCGCGATCGCGGCGGGCGGCGCCGCGGTGGCCATGACGCGCAGGCGCGAGGCCGAGGAGTCGTGACCGAGGAGCCTTGATCGAGGAGCCTTGACGGGGCCCGGCCCCGCCCGCGAGGGGGCGCCTCCCGGCCGGGAGGCGCCCCTTCACAGTTCCTGCGCGGCGGTCACCCTCCAGCCGTCGCCGGTCCGGCCGACCCGCAGCCGGTGGAACCCGATCCCGTCGCCGTCGTCGCATCCGGACGTGCACGCGCCGAGCGCCACCAGCGCCGTGACCTCGCCCTCCGCCCCGCCGGACCGCAGGCCCGCCCCCACGATCGTCCCCGCCGTGATCGACGGGTGCCGCGCCACGGCGGACAGGACATCCCGGGCGCGGATCCCCGGCCACGCCGCGCCGGCCGTCCGGGCGCGCGGGGAACCGGCCTTCAGCGTGTACAGGGTGTCGAGCAGCCAGCGGTCGCCGCGCCGGACCATGGTGGCACGCATCGGGTCCGTCAGCAGGTCCGGTTCGGCGCCGGCCGCGCGGACCGTCCGCTTCACGTACGCCAGGACCGTCACCGCGTCGGCGGTGGCGGAGACGACGGCGGAGTCCGCGACGTCCGTGGTCACCGACCCGTCCTTCGCCTCCAGCTCCGCGCGGTAGTCGCGGGCGGCGAGCTGCCGGTCGTAGTCGGCGCCGTACCGCTCGGTGGACACCCCGTGCGCGGCGGTCACGTTCCGCTCGTAGGACGCGTGGTCGAAGCTCAGCACGGTCGTGATCGCGTGCTCGGCGGGACGGTCGGCGTCGGCACCGGGCTCCGGCGGCGCGGCGGCGTCGGCGGCGAGCGCCGCGTCCGGCGGCGCGGCCGGGTCGGCGGCCAGCAGCGCC
>NZ_JBHTJA010000113.1:0-20687 GCF_042675525.1 Actinomadura sediminis | reverse complement strand
CGGCGTCGGGGCCCGCGGTCGCGGCGCGGGTGCGCTCCCACGGGTCGTCGGCCGCGCCCCGCACGAGCAGGCCGAGCGTGAGGGTCGCGGCGGTGGCGGCGATCGCGAGCAGCAGCAGGAGCGCCTGCGCGGGGCGGCGGCGCAGGTCGCGCAGCGCCAGCCGCAGGACGAGCGCGGCGCGGCCGGTCGGCGCGGCCATCAGGCGAGCCCGGACAGCGAGCCGAGGCCGCCGGACCGGCCGGTCAGGACCGTCTCGTCGACGAACGCGCCGTCCCGCATGGTGATCAGCCGGTCGGCGGTCCCGGCGATGCGGGAGTCGTGCGTGACGACGACCAGCGTGCGGCCCTCGGCGCGCAGCGCGGCGAACAGCCGCAGGACGTCGGCGGCGGCCGCGCTGTCGAGGTTGCCGGTGGGCTCGTCGGCCAGCAGCAGCGGCGGATCGTTCACCAGGGCCCGCGCGACCGCGACCCGCTGCCGCTGCCCGCCGGACAGCGCGCCGGGCAGGTGCCCGGCGCGGCCGGACAGCCCGACGCGTTCGAGCAGGTGCGCCGCGCGGCGGCGGGCGGTGCGCCGGGACGCCCCGGCGAGCAGCGCGGGCAGTTCCACGTTCTCCACGGCGGTCAGCTCGTCGACCAGGTGGAACGCCTGGAACACGAAGCCGACCCGGTCGCGCCGCATCCGCGCCGCGGCGGTCTCGGTGAGCCGGTCGATGCGGCGTCCGGCGAGGCGGATCTCGCCCGCGTCCGGGCGGTCGAGGCCGCCGAGCAGATGCAGGAGGGTCGATTTGCCGCATCCGCTCGGACCGACGATGCCGACGGTCTCGCCGGCCGCGACGTCCAGCCCGACGCCGTCCACGGCCCGGACGAGCGCGGGCCCGGACCCGTGGTGCCGGGACAGTCCCCGCGCGCTGATCACGTACTCGTTCACTCGGCTTCCTTCGTCCAGTGGGTCTCGCGGGCGTCCGGCCGGCCAGGCTATAGCTAACCGTTAGCCATGACCGTGGTCAACCCGGTCGGGGACTAATCACCGGGGATCGGGAATTATGGGTGGAAAGGGGTGAGGAGGGACGCAGTGAGCGAACTCCGCGGACTTCGCGGCCTCCGTGCCGTGCTGCCGCTGGTGCTGGTCGCGCTGTCGGCCCTGCTCGTCCCGTCCTGCCGCCTGCCGGGCCAGGAGACCGAGAGCGCCGTCCCGCCCATCACGGCGACCGAGGTCCGCCCGGAACGGACGGACTTCGCCGAGCGGCAGCCGGGCGTCGTCAACATCACGGCGGTGCGGGGCCTGGAGAGCACGCGGGCCGCCGGGACCGGCATCGTGCTGGACGCCTCGGGGTTCGTGCTCACCAACAGCCACGTCATCCAGGGCGCCACCGGGATCGAGGGCACCGACACCGACAACGATCGCACCTACCGGGCGCGGGTCGTCGGGTACGACACGTCCCAGGACATCGCGGTGCTCCGGCTGACCGGCGCGTCCGGGCTGCCCGCGGCGCGGTTCGCGCCGGTGTCCACGGTGCGGGTCGGCGACCCGGTCACCGCGGTCGGCAACGCGGGCGGCGACGGCGGCGAGCCCAGCGTGGTCACCGGGCACGTCACCGCGCTGGGGCAGACGGTCACCGCGCGGGACGACAGCGACGGCAGCGTCGAGCGGCTCGCCGGGATGATCGAGGTGAGCGCGCCGATCAAGCCGGGCGACTCCGGCGGGCCGCTGCTGAACTCGGCCGGGCGGGTGATCGGCGTCAACACCGCCGCGTCGGCCGAGCCGCCGGCGGGCTCGCCAGCCCCGCGGAAGCCGCGCGGCTACGCCATCCCGGCGGACCGGGCGCTGGAGATCGCCGCGCAGATCCGGCGCGGGGAGGCGTCCGCGACCGTGCACATCGGCGCGACGGCGATGCTGGGCGTGATGGTGCGGAGCAACGGGACCGACCCGGGCGCCCGCGTCGTGGAGATCGTCCCGGGCAGCCCCGCCGAGGCCGCCGGGATCCCGGTGGGCGCGGCGATCGTCACCTTCGGCGGCCAGGGCGTCGACTCGCCCGGCACGCTGACCGGGCTGATGCTGCGCCGCCACCCGGGGGACGTCGTCCGCATCGAGTGGGCGCGGCCCGGCGGCGGCGTCGCCGCCGCGGACGTCCGGCTCGCCGAGGGCCCGCCGCAGTGACCGCGCGCGGCGCACGCTGAGCCTTTTCCGCCTGCCGGACATCCGGCGGGCCCGCGGCGCGTTTCCGTGCGACAGTGGCGTGCGACAGTGGAAGGTCACAGCGCCGACCCGGACGAGGATGTGCACATGAGCCGCAAGCCCCCCACCGGCGACTTCGATGACGCCGGGTTGCAGGTGTCGAAGCCGAAGACGTGGGCGGCGGGCGTGCCGGGGGTGGCGGCCGCGCTGCGCCGGTCCTACGACCAGATGGGCGCCGGGCGGACGGCGCTGACGCTGCTGCGCGTCAACCAGAAGCAGGGGTTCGACTGCCCCGGTTGCGCCTGGCCGGAGGGCGACGAGCGGCACGTCGCGGAGTTCTGCGAGAACGGCGCGAAGGCCGTCGCGGAGGAGGCCACGACGCGGCGGATCACCCGGGAGTTCTTCGCCCGGCACACGATCGACGAGCTGGGCGAGCGGTCCGACCACTGGCTCGGGCAGCAGGGGCGGCTGACCGAGCCGATGCTCAAGCGGCCGGGCGCCGCGCACTACGAGCTCGTGAGCTGGGACGACGCCTTCACGCTGCTGGCGTACGAACTGAACGCCCTCGGCTCGCCCGACGAGGCCGTCTTCTACACCTCGGGACGGACGAGCAACGAGGCGGCGTTCGCCTACCAGCTCTTCGTCCGCGAGTTCGGCACGAACAACCTGCCCGACTGCAGTAACATGTGCCACGAGTCGTCCGGGTCCGCGCTGACCGAGACGCTCGGCGTCGGCAAGGGCTCGGTGCTGCTGGAGGACCTGCACGAGGCCGACCTGATCTTCGTCGTCGGGCAGAACCCGGGGACCAACCATCCGCGGATGCTGCCGGCGCTGGAACGGGCCAAGAAGCGCGGCGCGCGGATCATCGCGGTCAACCCCCTGCCGGAGGCCGGGCTGATGCGGTTCAAGAACCCGCAGCGGCCGTCCGGCGTCACCGGGCAGGGCACCGCGCTCGCCGACCGCTTCCTGCAGATCCGGCTGAACGGCGACCTCGCCCTCTTCCAGGCCCTCAACCGGCTGCTGCTGGAATCGGACGCGCCGGGCGCGCTCGACCGCGAGTTCCTCGACGCGCACACGCACGGGTTCGAGGCGTTCGAGAAGCACGTCCTCGGCCTCGACTGGGACGACGTCCTGGAGGCGACCGGGCTGACCCGGGCCGAGATCGCCGCGACGCTCGGCGACGTCCTCTCGGCCGAGCGGATCGTGGTGTGCTGGGCGATGGGCCTCACCCAGCACCGCAACTCGGTGCCGACGATCCGCGAGGTCGTCAACTTCCTGCTGCTGCGCGGCAACGTGGGCCGCCCCGGCGCGGGCGTCTGCCCGGTCCGGGGGCACTCCAACGTGCAGGGCGACCGCACGATGGGCATCTACGAGAAGCCCGCGCCCGCCTTCCTGGACGCGCTGAAGGCCGAGTTCGGGTTCGAGCCGCCGCGCGAGCACGGCCTCGACACGGTCGACGCGATCCGGGCGATGCGGGACGGCGCGGTGAAGGTGTTCTTCGGGATGGGCGGCAACTTCGTCCGGGCCACGCCCGATTCCGCCGTCACCGAGGCGGCGCTGCGGAACTGCCGGCTGACCGCGCACGTGTCGACGAAGCTGAACCGCTCGCACGCGGTGACCGGCGAGTACGCGCTGATCCTGCCGACGCTCGGCCGGACCGAGCGCGACGTGCGGGAGTCCGGCCCGCAGTTCGTCACCGTCGAGGACTCGATGGGCATGGTGCACGCGTCCCGGGGCCGCCTCGCGCCCGCGTCGGAGCACCTGCTGCCGGAGGTCGCGATCGTGTGCCGGCTGGCCCGCGCGACGCTGCCCGCCTCGGTCGTCGGCTGGGCGGAGATGGAGCGCGACTACGACGTGATCCGCGACCACGTGTCCCGGGTGGTGCCCGGGTTCGCCGGCTTCAACGCCCGGGTGCGCGAACCCGGCGGGTTCGTCCTGCCGCACGCGCCACGCGACGAGCGCCGCTTCCCGACCGCGACCGGCAAGGCCAACCTGACCGTCAACGAGCTGGAGGTGCTGCGCGTCCCCGAGGGCCGCCTGCTGCTGCAGACCGTCCGCAGCCACGACCAGTACAACACCACCGTCTACGGCCTGGACGACCGCTACCGGGGCATCAAGGCCGGACGGCGCGTCGTGTTCGTCAACCCGTCCGACCTGGCCGCGCTCGGCCTCGCCGACGGCGCCCTGGTCGACCTCGTGTCCGAATGGACCGACGGGACCGAGCGGCGCGCCCCGCGGTTCCGGATCGTCGGCTACCCGACCGCGCCCGGCTGCGCGGCGGCGTACTTCCCGGAGACGAACGTGCTGGTGCCGCTCGACAGCACCGCCGAGAGCAGCAACACGCCGACGTCGAAGTCGGTGATCGTCCGGCTGGAACCGTGCGGGGACTGAGCACGCGCGGATTGCCCGTGCCCCGGGCGTCCCGTCGGATTAGGCTTGGTTCATGACGAACCTTCCCGACCGTTCCCCGCCGCCCGCGACGCCGGAGATGCGCGCGTCCGACGCCGACCGGGACCGGGCCGCGAACCTGCTGCGGGACGCCGCCGGTGAGGGTCGGCTGACGCTCGAGGAGCTCGGCGAGCGGCTGGAGGCGGTGTACTCCGCGCGGACGTACGCGGAGCTGGAGCCCATCACACGCGACCTGCCGGCGGCCGGCACCACCGCGCCCGCGGCGGCGCCGGACGGGGCCGTCGACTACCGGCCGCTTCCGGACGCCCCGTCATGGAAGACGGGCATCGGGGTGCTGAGCGGCTTCCGCCGGTCGGGGGTGTGGAACGCGCCCCGGTCGTTCTTCACGTTCTCCTTCTGGGGCGGCGGCAAGATCGACCTGCGCGAGGCGCGGTTCACCGACGGGGAGCTGACGATCCACGCGTGGGCGATCATGGGCGGTGTGGAGGTGGTCGTGCCGGACGATCTCGCCGTGCACGTCCGCGGCCTCGGCATCATGGGCGGGTTCGACGGGCGCGCGAGCGGCCCCGGCGAGCCGGGCGCGCCCCGTGTCGTCGTCAAGGGATTCGCGTTCTGGGGCGGCGTGGACGTCAAGCGCCGCCCACGGAAGGGCCGGAAGAAAAAGAACCGCGAGGAACGCGACGATTGATCCCGCGTCCACTTCAGGCACGCTCGCGTTAATGCACACCCGCGGGCCCCGATTCCCCTGGGCGCCGGCCTTCGGAGGACCTCGGCGATCGGGCACTCGACGCCGTCCGGGCCGACCGGCGCCTGCGCGGGAGTGGTGCCGCCGGTCTCGCTCGCCTGCACGAGGCGCCCGGCGTGCTCGCCGCGATGGACGCGGGCACGCACCGGGGCCGCGCGGTGATCGCCCTCGACCGGCCCGACGGGCCGCCGCCGGACGGGCGGGGCGTCAGGTCCGCCAGGGGCGGGCCTCCTCGAACGCGGAGCAGGCGCGCATCACCAGGGCGTCGGCGTGGCGGGCGCCGACGACCTGCAGCCCGACCGGCAGCCCCGCCGCGGTCGTCCCGCACGGGACGCTCGCGGCGGGCTGCTGCGTCATGTTGAACGGGTACGTGAACGGCGTCCAGCCCGTCCAGCGCGGGGACGGCGACCCCGCCGGGACCTCGACGCCCGCCTCGAACGCCGGGATCGGCATCGTCGGGGTCAGCAGCAGGTCGTAGCGCTCGTGGAACAGGCCCATGACCCGGCCGAGCTCCATCCGGCGCGCGGTCGCGGCGAGGTAGTCCAGCGCCGAGTACCGGGCGCCCTGCTCGCAGATCTCCCGCAGGCCGGGGTCGAGGGCGGCGAACCGCTCGGGCGTCAGGTGCTCCACGACCTTGGCGGCCCCGGCGAACCACAGCACCTCGAACTCCTCGACGGGGTCGCCGAACCCGGGATCGGCCTCCTCGACCTTCGCGCCCAGCTCGGTGAAGACCTCGGCGGCCGCCGCGACCAGCGCCGCGACCTCCGGATCGACCTTCGCGAACCCGAGCGCCGGGCTGTAGGCGACGCGCAGGCCGGTCAGGTCCGGCCGCCGCTCCGCCGCGGGCGCGTGGAACGGGCCGGACGGCGGCGCGAGCGCCGACCAGTCGCGGGGGTCGGGGCCGCACACCGCGTCCAGCAGAAGCTCGGCGTCCGCGACGGTGCGGGTCATCGGCCCGATGTGCGCGAGCGTGCCGAACGGGCTCGCCGGGTAGTGCGGGATCAGCCCGTACGTCGGCTTGAGCGTGAACGTGCCGGTGAAGCTCGCCGGGATGCGGACCGAGCCGCCGCCGTCGGTGCCGAGCGCGAGCGGCGCCATGCCCGCCGCGACGGCCGCCGCCGCGCCGCCGGACGACCCGCCGGCCGTCCGCGACGGGTCGACGGGGTTGCGGGTGACGCCGGTCAGCGGCGAGTCGGTGACGCCCTTCCACGCGAACTCCGGCGTGGTGGTCTTCCCGGCGAACACCGCCCCGCGCTCGCGCAGCCGCGCCACCGACGGGGCGTCCTCGGTCCACGGGCCGGACGGGTCGATCGTCGTCGAGCCGCGCCGCGTGGGCCAGCCCTCGGTGAGCAGCACGTCCTTGATCGAGACGGGCACGCCGTCCAGCGGGCCGAGCGGCGTGCCGCGCCGCCACCGCTCGGCGGACGCCCGCGCCATCTCCAGGGTCGTGTCCGGGTCCACCAGGCAGAACGCGTTGATCCCCGGATCGTCCCGTTCGATGCGGGCGAGGACGGCCGCCGCCGCCTCCACCGGGGACAGCGCCCCGGCCCGGTACTCGCCGGCCAGCTCGGCCGCGGTCAGATCGGCCGGGTCCGTCATCGTCCCACCCCCTCCGGCCCGCGCGGGGAGCCCGTCCCCACGTAGCCGAGTCGCTTGTCCACGACGTTGCGCAGCGGCCGGCCGGTCGCGAAGCGGTCGAAGTTGTCGACGAACAGCTCGACCAGCTCGTCCCGCCAGCCCACCGTGTCGCCCGACATGTGCGGCGACACGATCACGTTCGGCAGTTCCCACAGCGGGGACTTCTCCGGGAGGGGCTCCTCCTCGAACACGTCGAGGGCCGCGCCCGCGATCCGCCCGTCCCGCAGGGCCGCGACCAGGTCGTCCTGGACGACCAGCGCGCCGCGGCCCACGTTGATCAGCCGGGCCGACGGGCGCATCCGCGCCAGCGCGGCGGCGTCGATCATGCCGCGGGTCTGCGGGGTGAGCGGCGCGGCGAGCACGACGTAGTCGGCCTTGGCGAGCGCCCCGGCCAGGTCGGCGGTGGCGTGCACGTCGCCGAAGTCGGGGTCGCCGTCGCGGGCGGTGCGGCCCGCGCCGCTCACCCGCAGCCCGCAGGCGGTCAGCCGCCGCGCGATGGCGCGGCCGATCGGGCCGGTCCCGACCACGAGCGCGCGGCGGCCGGTGACCCGCTCGGTCTCCCGGTGCCGCCAGCGCCGCTCCCCCTGCAGCCGGGCCGTCCCGTGCAGGTCCTTCGCGAACGACAGCACGAGCCCGAGGACGTACTCGGCGATCGGCTCGTCGAACACGCCTCGCGAGTTGGTGAGGACGGTGTCGCCCCGCTTCAGCCCGGGGAACATCATCTTGTCGACGCCCGCGCTCGCGATGTGCACCCAGCGCGGCGTCCGGGCGTCCTCGCCCTCCGGCCACGCCGCGGCGAGGGCGTCGGACAGGAAATCCCACACGAAGACCACGTCGGCCTCCGGGACGACGGCCGCCAGCTCCGGTTCCCGCACGTACCGGACGTCCGCCCGGCTCTCCACGTCCGCCATCCCGGACGGCTCGACGTCCCCGGTCAGGACCGCGACCACGGGCGGCGCACCGGCTGCGGGCGAAGGCTGCTGCATCGGCTCTGCTTTCGGGGTTCCGGTGAGTTTACGTGATGGCAACTCGGGGAGGCATTGACACGCTAGGAAGGCTTCGTAGGATTGTCAACAATCAGCGCGGCCGACGATCGGCCCGCGACCGCGCTGATCGTGCTGCAAGACCGTCGCAACCGCTGCCCAAGCATGGCCAGGACGGATCCCAGAGCGCTCTAACGCAAGAGCAAGAGTCCTTTCGGGTGGCGACGCTCTCGCCCACCCCCTGTTCACGGGGAGGCCCGGCATGCCCAAGCTGATGACCATCTCCCTCGAGCGGCGCGGCGTCTCGTGCGTCGCCGAGCTCCTGGAGAAGGACGCGCCGCGCACCTGCGAGGCGGTTTGGCGCGCCCTGCCGCAAGGCGGCGACGCGTACCACGCCAAGTACGCGCGCAACGAGGTCTACACGATGGTCGAGTACTTCTCGGACGAGGAGATCGGCCAGGAGAACCCCACCGTCACGCCCATCCCGGGCGACGTCGTCCTCTTCTCCTTCCCGGGCGGGATGCTCGACCGGAAGTTCAAGGAGGAGAAGAACATCCACGAGCTGCCCGGCGTCATCGACCTGGCGATCTTCTACGGCCGCAACAACCTGCTGCTGAACGGGGACGTCGGCTGGGTGCCGGGGAACGTGTACGCGACGATCGTCGACGGCCTCGACCGGATGGCCGAGGCGTGCAACGACGTCTGGCGCTCCGGCGGCGTCGGCGAGCGGCTCGTCTACCGCCGGCACGAGGGTTAGAGCGGTGGCCGCGCAGATGACATTCGATCCCACGCTGGTCGTCGGTCCCGAGCTGCTCGCCCAGCAGGGGATCGGCGTGGTCGCGCCGTTCGACTTCGCGCTCGACCGCGAACTGTGGCGCTGGACGCCCGACGACGTGTCGCTGTTCATGACCCGGCTGCCCTACGTGCCGGTCCCGGTCACGGTCGAGATGGCGTCCGCGCTGTCGGACCACTCGATCGTCCGGCAGGCCGTCCGCGACGTGCTGGCGCCCGAACCGCTCGCCGTCGCGTTCGCCTGCGCCTCCGGCAGCTTCATCCGGGGCCGCGCCGGCGAGGAGACGCTGCACGACACGATGCTGGCGGCGGGCGCCCCCGCGGTCTCGACGACGTCCGGCGCGCTCGTCGAGTCCCTGCGGATGCTGAACGTCCGCCGGGTCGCGGTCGTGACGCCGTACATCGACGCGGTCACCGACCGGCTCGTGTCGTTCCTCGGCGAGCACGGCGTCCAGGTGGTGTCGTCGGTCGGGATGGGGCTGCTCAGCCACATCTGGAAGGTCGGCTACGGCGAGGTCGTCAGCGCCGTGTCCGCGGTCGACCGGCCGGACGCCGAGGCCGTGTTCATCAGCTGCACCAACGTTCCGACCTACGACATCATCGCGCCGCTGGAGCAGATGATCGGCAAGCCGGTGCTCACCTCCAACCAGGTCACGATGTGCTCCGCGCTGCGCGCGATGGGCCGGTCCGCGAACGGCGCCGGCCAGTCGCTCGTGCAGTTCGGCAGTCCGACCGCCGCCTGACCCGCACGACCCTCGAGAGTAGGATTGTCGACAATGTCGCGAACCGAACTGAGCGCCGGTTTCCTCTACCCGGGCTACAGCGCCGAGGACGACTACCCGGCCATCGAGGCCGCCCTCGGCGATGTACGCCTGCCCGTCGTGCACACGCTGATGCGCGAGGACGCGCACCGCGTGGACGCCCTCCTCGACGTCGGCGGCCCGGACGTCCTGGCCACCGGCGCGAGCAAGCTCCGCGAGGCGGGCGTGGCCGCCGCCGTGTGGGCCTGCACCAGCGGCAGCTTCGTCTTCGGCTGGGAGGGCGCCGAACAGCAGGTCGCGGGCGTCGCGCGGGCCGCCGGGGTGCCGGCGTCCAGCACGTCGTTCGCGTTCGTGAACGCGGCCCGCGCCCTGGGCCTCACCCGGGTCGCGGTCGCCGCGACCTACCCCGAGGACGTCGCCGAGAAGTTCGGCGACTTCCTCGGGCGCGCCGGCGTCACGGTGGTGTCGCTGTCCTGCAAGGGCATCGTCACCGCCGCCGAGGTCGGCACCCTGGGCCGCGAGGAGGTCCTCGCCTTCGTCGCGGCCAACGATCACCCGGACGCCGAGGCGGTGCTGGTGCCCGACACCGCGCTGCACACCGTGTCCTGGCTCGACGAGCTGGAGGCACGGGTCGGCAAACCGGTCCTTACGGCCAACCAGGTCAGCGTCTGGGAGGGCCTCCGGCTCGCGAGCGGCGAGTCGCCCTCCGGCGGGTTCCGGCCGCGCACCGGCTTCGGCCGGCTGTTCGCCGCGCCCGTCCCCGCGGCGGCACCCGGACGTCCGTCCTGGAGGCTCTGACGAAAGGTGACCTCCCATGAGCCGATTGGGCGAGCTTGAACCCGTCCCCCGCAAGTCCACGGTGGAACTCGTCTCCGACGAGCTCCGCGCCGCGATCATGTACGGCTCCCTCGAGCCGGGCGACCAGCTGGGCGAGGCCGAGCTGGCCGCCCGGCTGGGCATCAGCCGCGGGCCGCTGCGGGAGGCGATGCAGCGGCTCGTCCAGGAGGGGCTGCTGGTCAGCGAGCCGCACCGGGGGCTGTTCGTGATCACCCTGGACGAGGGCGACGTCGAGGACGTGTACCTGGCGCGGCTCGCGATCGAGCGGGCCGCCGGGAAACTGATCATGGAGCGGAACCGGGGCGAGGCCGTCGCCCGGCTCACCGACGCCCTGGAGGGCCTGGTCGAGGCCGCGCGCGAGCGCGACCGCGACAAGATGAGCGACGCCGACCAGGCCTTCCACGAGGTCCTCGTGAGCGCGTCCGGCAGCCAGCGGCTCGAGCGGATGGCGCACACCCTGCTCGTCGAGACGCGGATGTGCCTCAACGCCCTGCAGGACACCTATCCCGAACCGGACGACCTCGTCGAGGAGCACCGGCGCATCGTCGACGCCATCGGCGACGGCGAGGAGGAGCGGCTCCTGCGCCTCATCGAGGAGCACATGACCGACTCCATCCAGAGACTGCGGAAAGAGGCCGGGTAAAGACTGACCCCGCGGCCACATTCCTGGCCCCTCCCCCTCCGCCCGGAGGGGCGCGGTGGCCTAGGCTGTCGATTGTCGACAATCTACCGAGAGGGATCCCGATGGCGACGCTGTCACCTCTGCTGAAGCAGGCGACCCCCGTCCTGGCCGAGCGCGGCGAGGGCGTGTACCTCTACGACGGCGACGGCCGCCGGTACCTGGACTTCACCGCGGGCATCGGCGTCACCAACACCGGCCACTGCCACCCGCGGGTGGTCGAGGCCGCCCAGCGGCAGGTCGCCACCCTCGTCCACGGCCAGTACACGACGGTCATGCACCGGCCGCTCCTGCGCCTCGTCGAGGCGCTCGGCGACGTCCTGCCGCCCGGCCTCGACTCGGTGTTCTTCCTCAACTCCGGCAGCGAGGCCGTCGAGGCGTCCGTCCGGCTCGCCCGGCACGCCACCGGGCGGCAGAACATCGTCGCCTTCCACGGCTCGTTCCACGGCCGCACCATGGGCGCCGCCGCGCTCACCACCGCCGGGACCAAGTTCCGCGCGGGGATCGGCCCGCTGATGCCCGGCGCCGTCGTGGCCCCGTTCCCGCAGGCGTACCGGTACGGGTGGGACGAGGACGAGGCCGTCCGGTTCGCGCTCCGCGAGCTCGACTACGTCCTCGCGACCACCTCGCCCGCCGCCGACACCGCCGCCTTCATCGTCGAGCCGGTCCTCGGCGAGGGCGGCTACATCCCGGCGCCGCCCGCGTTCCTCGAGGGGCTCCGCGAGCGGGCCGACCGGCACGGCGTCCTCCTCATCGTCGACGAGGTGCAGACCGGGTACGGCCGCACCGGCGAGTTCTGGGGCCACGAGCACAGCGCCATGCGCCCCGACGTCCTCATCACCGCGAAGGGCCTGGCCAGCGGCTTCCCCCTCTCGGCGATCGCCGCGCCCACCGCGATCATGGAGAAGGCGTGGCCGGGCTCGCAGGGCGGCACCTACGGCGGCAACGCGGTCTCGTGCGCCGCCGCGCTCGCGACCCTGGAGGTCATCCGGGACGAGGACCTCGTCGCCAACGCGGCCCGCCTCGGCGCCCGCCTGAACGACGGCCTCCGGAAGGTCGCCGCCGACCACCCGGTCATCGGCGACGTCCGCGGTCTCGGCCTCATGCAGGCCGGCGAGTTCACCACCGCCGACGGCGAGCCCGACACCGCGACCGCCCAGCGCGCCCACCGCGCCGCCGCCGACCGCGGCCTCCTGCTGCTCACCTGCGGCGCGCACGGCAACGTCGTCCGGCTGATCCCGCCGCTGGTGGTGAACGAGGAGCAGATCGACGAGGCCCTCGCCCTCTGGGCCGACGCGGTGGCCGAGGCCACCACCTGACCCACCGTCCGACGCCGAACGCCCCGCAGAGCCCCGGCGCAGCGGGGCGTTCCGCTTTCCCCGGGCCGCCGGGGGCGGTGATCGCGACGCCGGCGCGGCCGCCCGGGGTCACGGCCGTGCACGTTATGGCCGTACAGGTTCTGGCCCGTGCACGTTATGGCCCGTGCCGCGCGGGCATGGGGACGCGACGGGGGGTGTGAGCATGGGTACTCCGGAGGCCGGCGGGCCAGGGGACCGGGTCGATGCGTCGGGGTTCCCCCATCGGGAGCCGGGGCCGATCAACGTGCAGCGTTACCGGCACGTCCCCGCCTATTCGGGGATCGCGACGTTCCTGGGGCTGCCGCTGTGCCTGACGCCCGAGGACCTGCGGGCCGGCGGTGCGGACGTCGCCGTGGTGGGCGCGCCGGTCGACATGGGGACCGGGCACCGCGGCGCGGCGTTCGGGCCGCGGGCGATCCGCTCCAGCGAGTGGATCATGGCGCACACGCCGGCGGCGCTGATGGAGTCCGACACCAGGACCAACCCGTTCGACGAGCTCACGGTCGTCGACTACGGCGACGCGGCCGTCGACCCGCTGAGCGTGGACGCGTCCATGGAGCCGATCCGCGGCGTCGTCCGGGAGATCGCCGAGACCGGGGCCGTGCCCGTCGTCCTGGGCGGGGACCACTCCGTCCTGTGGCCGGACGCCGCGGCGATCGCCGACGTCCACGGACCGGGCTCGGTGGGGGTCGTCCACTTCGACGCGCACGCCGACTGCGCCGAGTCCGTGCACGGGCACCTCGCGTCCCATGCCACGCCCGTCCGGCGGCTCATCGCGGACGAGCACGTCCCGGGCCGCAACTTCGTGCAGGTGGGGCTCCGGTCGGTGCTCATGCCCGACGACGAGCTGCTGGCGTGGATGCGCGCACACGGCATGCGGTCGCACTTCATGGCGGAGATCGACCGGATCGGCTTCGCCGCCGTCCTGGAGAAGGCGATAGCCGAGGCCCTGGACGGCCCCGAGCACCTGTACCTGTCGATCGACATCGACGTTCTCGACCCGGCGTACGCGCCGGGCACGGGGACGCCCGAACCGCCCGGGCTGACCCCGCGCGAGCTGCTGCCCGCGCTGCGCCGCATCTGCCACGAGACCCCGGTGGCGGGAATCGAGGTGGTGGAGGTGGCCCCGTACCTCGACCCGGGCAACACCACCGCGATGAACGCCCGCAAGGCGATCTTCGAGTGCCTCACCGGGCTCGCGCTGCGCGGGAAGGGCGTCCCCGGCCCGGCGTACCTGGACCCGATCGCCGCCGGTCTCGACGAGCCGTCCTGAGCGAAATCCGGTTGCGGGGACGCCCGCGGCTTGATCAACTCTTCGCTCGTGCGCACGTACCGGGAACTGTTCCGATGGCCGGAGTTCACGCCCCTGTTCGCGGTCTCGTCGGCGCAGGCGGCCGCGCTGACGGTGGGCGGGCTGGCGTTGAGCGTGCTCGTCTACGACGCCACCGGGTCGCCGCTGCTGTCGGCGCTCAGCATGTTCGGGCCCGCGTTCGCGCACGTGGTGGGGGCGGTGGCGCTGCTGTCGGCGGCGGACCGGCTGCCGCCGCGGGGCGCGCTGGCGTGGCTGCTGGCGGCGTCCGGGCTCTGCACGGCCGCGCCGGCGCTCCCCGGCCTGCCGGTGTGGGCGGTCTTCCCCGTGGTGCTGGGGCTCGGGCTGGCCGGCGCGGTGCTCAGCGGGGTGCGGTACGGGCTGCTCAGCCAGATCCTGCCGCAGGACGGGTACCTGATCGGACGTTCGGTGCTGAACGCGTCGAACGGGATCATGCAGATCGCGGGGTTCGCGCTGGGCGGCGTCCTGGTCGCGGCCCTGTCGGCGCGGGGCGCGCTGCTCGTGGCGGCGGGGCTGTACCTGCTGGCGGCCTGCGTCGCGCGGGGAGGGCTCGCGGGCCGCGCGCCGCGCGCGCGGGGACGGCCGTCGGTCGCCGAGACGTGGCGGGGCAACGCGCTGCTGTGGTCGTCGCGGCCCCGGCGTTACGCGTACCTGGCGATGTGGCTGCCGAACGGGCTGATCGTGGGGTGCGAGGCGGTGCTCGTCCCCTACTCGCCCGCGCACGCGGGGTGGCTGCTGGCGCTCACGGCGGTCGGGATGCTGGTGGGGGACGTCTTCACGGGCCGGTTCGTGCCGCCCGCGTGGCGGGCGCGGCTGTCCGTGCCGCTGCTGATGCTGCTGGCCGTGCCGTACCTGGTGTTCGCGCTGGACCCGGCGGTGGGGGTCGCGGGCGTCGCCGTGCTGGTCGCGTCGGTCGGGTACGGGTCCACGCTGCTGATCCAGGATCGGCTGCTCGCCCTCACGCCGGACGAGATCCACGGGCAGGCGCTCGGGCTGCACTCCTCGGGGATGATGACGATGCAGGGCGTCAGCGCGGCGCTCGCCGGGACGGTCGCCGAGTTCACGTCCCCCGCGACCGCGATGGCCGTCCTGGCGGCGGCCTCGATCGCGACCACGCTGGCGCTGGCGCCCGGCCTCCGGGCCCCGGTGCCCGCCACCGCCTGACTGCTGTTAGATTCCGAATCCGGTTCTAACGGCTGGAGGCGCGATGGGCATCTGGAACACCCCCGAACGGACGGCGCTGCGCGAGCTCGTCCGCGACTTCACCGCCAAGGAGATCGTCCCGCACCTGGCGGAATGGGAGGACGCCGGGGAGCTGCCGCGCGACCTGCACGTGCGGGCCGCCGGGGCGGGGCTGCTCGGCGCCGGGTTCCCGGAGTCGGCGGGCGGTTCGGGCGGGGACGTCCTGGATCCGCTGGTGGTGACGGAGGAGATCATCCAGGCGGGCGGGTCGAGCGGGCTCGTCGCGTCCCTGTTCACGCACGGGATCGCGCTGCCGCACATCATCGCGTCCGGGAACGGCGATCTCATCGGACGGTTCGCGCGGCCGGTGCTCGCCGGGGACAAGATCGGCGCGCTCGGCGTCACCGAGCCCGGCACCGGATCGGACGTCGCCGGGATCCGCACGACGGCGGTGCGCGACGGCGACTCGTACGTGGTGAACGGCGCGAAGATGTTCATCACCTCGGGGGTGCGGGCCGACTTCGTCACGACGGCCGTCCGGACGGGCGGGCCGGGGTTCGAGGGCATCTCGCTGCTGGTCGTCGAGAAGGGGACGCCCGGGTTCGGGGTGTCGCGGCCGCTGCGGAAGATGGGGTGGCTGTGCTCCGACACGGCGGAGCTCTCGTTCGACGACGTGCGAGTCCCGGCGGCGAACCTGGTGGGCGCGGAGAACAGCGGGTTCCTGCAGATCGTGCAGAACTTCGTGGCCGAACGGCTGTCCCTGGCCGTGCAGGCGTACGCGACGGCGCAGCGCTGCCTCGACCTCACGCTCGGCTGGGTGCGCGAGCGCGAGACGTTCGGGCGTCCGCTGTCGTCGCGGCAGCTCGTCCGGCACAAGATCGCCGAGATGGCCCGGCAGGTCGACGTCGCCCGCGCGTACACGCGCTCGGTCGCCGAACGGTACGCGGCGGGCGAGGACGTCCTGACCGAGACGGCGTACGCGAAGAACACGGCCGTCTACGCGTGCGAGCACGTGGTCCACGAGGCCGTCCAGCTGCACGGCGGGATGGGCTACATGCGCGAGTCGGAGGTCGAGCGGCACTACCGCGACGCCCGCATCCTGGGCATCGGCGGCGGCACCAACGAGATCATGAACGAGATCGTCGCGAAGCGCCTCGGGCTCTGAGCCCCGCCGTCGCGGTCAGGGGGTGCGGCGCTCCCCGCCGCCTCCCGGCCGCGCGCCCGCGGTGAGACCGTCGACCAGGGCGCGGAGGCCGTCGAGGTAGGTGTCCTCGGCGGTCAGCTCCGCCCAGCGCCGCGCGACGAGCGCGACGCGGGGCAGCTCCGCGGCGTCGACCTCCGCGAAGACGCGCTCCCGGTAGGTGGGGCGGTCGTCGTCCGCGCGCCGCCTCTCCCCCGCGGCGCGGACGATCATTTCGCCGACGGTGTAGTACCAGACGGCGCGGTAGCCGTGCACCGCCTCGTCGGGGGCGAGGCCGCACTCGATCAGGCCGTCCATGATCTGCTCGACGAACCAGAGCGCGGCCTCCGACATCAGGTCGTCGGCGGTGAGCACCTCGACGATCCACGGGCAGGCGGCGAGCGTCCGGCGGATCGCGGCGGCCACGACGACCACCCGCTCGCGCGGGTCGTCCGGCAGTTCGGGTCTGTGCATGTTGCGCGCCGCGTAGTCGTCCAGGAGCAGGACGAGCAGGCGCTCCTTGTCGCGGACGTGGTGGTAGAGCGCCATCGGCGTGCTGCCGATCTCCTTGGCGAGGCGCCGCATGGTCAGCCGGTCGACGCCTTCCTCGTCGACGATCCGGCGGGCGGTCTCGACGACCTCCGCGCGCGAGATGCGCGGCGGCCTGCCCTTGCGCTGCGACATCTCCCCATCATCCCGCATGCGGACTGGACGCCGGACGTTCGCGCGAGCTATTTTTCTTACATGTATAAAAACTCGCGGGGGCGGCCCGGCGTGGTGCTGGCCGCGGCGTCCGTCGCCCAGTTCCTCTTCGCCATGGACATGGCCCTCATGAACGTCGCACTGCCCGACGTCCGCGTCTCGCTGGGATTCGCGCCGGTCGATCTGTCCTGGGTCGTCCACGCGTACGCGCTCACGTTCGGCGGGTTCCTGCTGCTCGGCGGCCGGCTGTGCGACCTGTACGGACGGCGCCGCCTGTTCGTCGCCGGGCTGGCGGCGTTCGCCCTGTTCTCGCTGCTCGGCGGGCTCGCGCAGGCCCCGTGGCAGCTCGTCGCCGCGCGGGCCGGGCAGGGCCTCGGGGCGGCCGCGGCCGCCCCGGCCGCGCTCTCGCTGATCACCACGACCTTCGCCGAGGGGCGCGAGCGGGTCCGCGCGCTCGGCGTGTGGAGCGCGATGAACGCGGTGGGCGGCGCGCTGGGCGTGATCGCGGGCGGCCTGCTCGCCGAGTACGCGGGGTGGCGCTGGGTGATGCTGGTCAACCTGCCGATCGTCGCCGTGGCGCTGGCCCTGGTGCCCGCGGGCGTCGCCTCCGACGCGCGGCGGACCCGGCGGGAGCGGCTGGACGCGCCGGGCGCCGTCCTCGCCACCGCCGGGATCGGCCTGCTGGTCTTCGGCGTCGTCCGCACGGAACGGCTCGGGTGGACGTCGGCGACGACCCTCGGCACGCTCGCCGCGGCGGCCGTCCTGATCGCGGGCTTCGTGCTCACCGAGGCCCGGACGGGCGCGCCGCTCGTCCGGCTCGGCCTGCTGCGCAACCGCTGGGTCGCGGGCGCGAACGTGCTGATCTTCCTCGCCGCGGCGGGCCAGTTCGCGGCGTTCTACTTCGTGTCCCTCTACATGCAGCAGGTGCTCGGCATGGGCGCCGCGACGACCGGGGCGGCGTTCCTGCCCTTCACCGCCGGGGTGGTGGCGGGAACGGTGATCGCCACCCGCGTCGGCTCCGCCCGGTCGCCGCGCACGTCGCTGATCCCCGGCGCGCTGCTCGCGGCGGCCGGCCTCGGCTGGTTCTCGATGATCAGCCCGGACGGCGGCTTCGTCGCGGACGTGCTCGGCCCGTCCACGCTCACCAGCGTCGGCCTCGGCATGTGCCTGGCCCCGCTCGCCGCCGCCTCGTCGATGGGCGTCGGCCCGCACGAGGCGGGCATGGCGTCCGGGCTGCTCAACAGCTCCCGGCAGCTCGGCGGCTGCGTCGGCCTGGCCGCCCTCGCCACGGTCGCCGCATGGGCGACCGAGGACCCGGGGTCCGCGGCGTCCCTCAACGACGGTTACGCGCTGGCGCTCACGGTCGGCGCGGGGATCTTCCTGGTGGCCGCCGCCGTGGCCGTCGCCCTCCCCCGCCGCGGGCCCGCGGCGGCGGCCCCGCCCGAACCCCTGGAAAACCGACTGGAAGGAACACGCTCATGAACCCCATCGACATGTTCTCCTCCGCCATCGCCTTCTCCCCGGACGGCGGCGTCCGCGCACGCGAGCGCCGGATGGACTCCGGCGACGGCGCCTGGCAGGTGGCCACGTTCCACGTGGAGACGGACGCGGACGTCCACGCGGACCAGTGGGAGATGCACCCGGCGGCCGAGGAGGCGGTGTGCTGCCTCGCGGGCGGCCTGCGGATCCATTTCCGCCCCGAGGCGCCGGGCGGCGCGGAGGAGACGGTGCGGATCCCGGCGGGGCACGCGGTGATCGTCCCGCGCGGCCGGTGGCACCGTCTCGACCTGGACGAGCCCAGCGACGTCCTGTCCATCACGCTGCGGCAGGGGACCCGGCTGGAGCGGCGCTCGGACGCGTGACGGCGCGGGGGCGGTGACCGCGCGGCGGCCTGCGCGGTCACCGCCCCCCGGGCGTCACGCCTGGGCGACCGCGCCGGACTCGAGGAGGGCGTCGACGTCGTCGAAGCCGAGGTCGGTGAGGACGTCCCGGGTCTGGCCGCCGGGCAGGGCGGGCACGCCGTCGGTCGCGGCGGGCGTGCGGGAGAACCGCGGCGCCGGGGCGGGCTGGCGGTGGCCGCCGAGCTCCGGGAAGACGTCGCGGGACGTGTTGTACGGGTGCTCCTTCGCCTCCTCCAGCGACAGGACGGGCGCGACGCACGCGTCGCTCGGGAGGAAGATCTCGGCCCACTCGTCGCGGGTGCGGGCCTTGAAGGCGGTGGCGAAGCGGTCGCGGAGGTCGGGCCAGCGGGCGTTGTCGTGCTGGCCCGGGAGGTCCTCCCCGTCGAGGCCGAGCAGGCGGACGAACTCGGCGTAGAACTGGGGCTCGATCGCGCCGACCGCCATGTGCTTCCCGTCGGCCGTCTCGTACACGTCGTACCAGGGGGCGCCGGTGTCGAGCATGTTGACGCCGCGGCGGTCCTGCCAGATGCCGCCCGCGAGGAAGCCGTGGATGAACGTGGACAGGTGCGCGGTGCCGTCCACGATCGCGGCGTCGACGACCTGGCCGCGCCCGCTCGTCCGGGACTCCAGCAGCGCCGACAGGACGCCGACGACCAGGTACATGCTGCCGCCCGCGAAGTCGCCGAGCAGGTTCATCGGGACCTGGGGCGGACCCCCGGCGCGGCCGATGGCGTGCAGGGCGCCGGTGACGGCGATGTAGCCGATGTCGTGGCCCGCGCTCTGCGCGAGGGGACCGTCCTGCCCCCAGCCGGTCATCCGGCCGTAGACGAGGGCGGGGTTGCGGTCGAGGCACGCGTCGGGGCCGATGCCGAGGCGTTCGGTGACGCCGGGCCGGAAGCCCTCGAGGAGCACGTCCGCCTTCTCGACGAGGCGCAGGACCACGTCGCGGCCCCGGTCGGACTTGAGGTCGACCGCCACGGAGCGCTTGCCGCGGTTGGTGAAGTCGGTGGCCATCCCGCCGCCGACGGCCGAGGCGCGTTCCACCCGGATCACCTCGGCGCCCAGGTCGGCCAGCAGCATCGCGGCGAACGGGCCCGGACCGATCCCGGCCAGCTCGATCACCCGCACTCCGGAGAGCGGACCCTTGCCCATCTCGCGACCCTTTCGCTGAATGTCGTTCGGTCCCTCCCAGTGTGCACCATCGACGTAAGCGCGCGCTGACGCGGGTCAGCGATCGCGGTCCCGGGCGGAGACCCGGACGGCCCCGCCGGGGTCGGGCGAGGTGCCGACGAGCAGCCGGCCCTCCGTCCGGGTGCGCAGGCCGCCGTCCGCGTGCGGGGTGAGGCCGCGCGCGGCCGCGGCGAGATAGCGGCGGGCGCCGTCCGGCGCCGTCCACCAGGTGCCGCTCACCGGGCGCCGGACGTCGCACGCGCCCGTCCGGACCCGCTCGTCCTTCGTGAGCAGCATCGCCTCGGACGAACGGGTCCCGTCGGCGAACGCCAGGCGGGTGCACACCCAGTCGGCGCGGCCCCCGCCGTGCGGCAGCCGTCCGGCCCAGAAGTCCCACGCGACCGCCTCGGCGACCGGGCGGTCCCGCTCGGCGGTGAGGCAGCCGATCCGGTTCCAGAAGGCGCGGCCCGCCGGGCCGAGCCGTTCCCGGGGCGCGGCGTCGGACGTCCGGTGGCCGGGCGAGCGGTAGGCCAGGACGGTCGCGCGCGGGCCGCCGAGGGACCCGACGGTGCGGGAGCCGACGTGGAACAGCGGCCCCCGGCCGCAGGGCGTCGCGGGCGCGACGGGCGCGGTCACGCCGTCGCGGACCGCGAGGTCGTCGCCGTCGAGGGTCTCGGGCGCGGCGTCCCAGGGGGCGAGCAGCCAGCGGCCGCCGGGCAGCGCGATCGGGGCGGCCGGGTCGGTGCCGGCGGGCGCGACCTCGAGCCCGGCGGGGGTGTAGCGGGCGATCCGGGCGCCGCTGCGCATCACCGCGGGCGGCCCGCCGGCGGCGCGCCCGCCGTAGA